>CAYWNR010000367.1:0-1662 GCA_964459705.1 uncultured Gemmatimonadaceae bacterium
CGAGATCCGTCGCCTCCAGGACGAGTTGGCGCGCAAGGGGTGGCGCGTGAAGACCCGGCCTGGAGAGACGCCGCCGGTTCGGGTCGAGCATCGCGGCGGTTTGCGTACCGTGAGTTCCCCGGTGCGTAGCGTGGCCCCAAGCGCGACGTCTCCTTCGCCGGTTCCCGGCGCCGTCGCCGAGGTCGATCTCAGGGGAATGACCGGAGACGAGGCGCGCGACGCGGTGATGCGGGCCGTGGACGCGGCGGTGCTGGCCGATCTGCCCGTGGTCCGCCTGATTCACGGCAAGGGCACCGGCGTGCTCCGTCGGGTGGTGGACGAAACCTTGAAGGCCGACGGTCGCGTCGCGACCTATCGGCTCGCGCCGCCCCGGGAGGGCGGCACCGGCGCCACCATCGCCGAGTTGGCCTGATGAGCATCCCCGACGAGATCATCGAGCAGGTGCGAGACAGCGCCGACTTGATCGAGATCCTCGGCGAGCACGTCCAGCTCCGGCGCACGGGAGCCGACTACCGCGGACCGTGTCCGTTCCACGGGGGCACGCATCGCAACTTCGCGGTCATCCCCAAGAAGCAGATGTACTACTGCTTCGTGTGCCACGAAGCCGGGGACGTCTTCACGTTCTTCATGAAGAAGCTGGGGATGGACTACCCGACGGCCGTTCGCGAGGTGGCGCGACGCGTCGGCATCACGATCCCCGAACGACCGCAGGCGGGACCCGACCCGCGCGAGCCACTCTTCGAGGCCGTGTCGGTTGCCCAGGAGTGGTACGCCCGACAGTTGCGCGAGGCGCGCGAGGCCGATGGGGCGCGGCGCTACCTCGCGGGCCGGGGGTTCGAGCTCGAAACCCTCCAACCCTGGGGGTTGGGGTTCGCGCCCACGGGGTCGGCGTTTCTCGAGGCCATGGAGCGGTTGGGGGTTGCTCCCCAGACGCTCGAAGCCGCCGGCTTGGCGCTCAAGCGTGAGGGCGGGACGCTGCGCGCGCGGTTCTGGGGGCGTCTGTTGTTCCCGATTCACGACCTGCGCGGGCGCGTGGTCGGGTTCGGCGGACGCGTGCTGGGCGATGGCGAGCCGAAGTACCTCAACTCGCCCGAGTCGGAGGTGTTCCACAAGGGGCGGATGCTGTACAATCTCCACGAAGCGCGCCATGCCATTCGCAAGGCGGAGCACGCGCTGCTCGTGGAGGGGTACTTCGACGCGCTGCGCCTGGGGCTCGCCGGCGTCGAGCACGTGGTGGCGCCCCTCGGTACCGGCTTCACGCTCGAGCAGGCGAAGCTGCTGCGCCGCTTCACCGATCGGACTACCATCCTCTTCGACAGCGACGCCGCGGGGCTGCGCGCCACGTTCCGCACGGCGGATGAGCTGCTGCGTTCGGGGATGCGCGTTTCCGTGGCCACCATGCCGGAAGGCGACGACCCCGATTCGCTCGTGCAGGCCGGTGGCGCGGCGGCACTCGAAAAGGTGCTGCGGGACGCGGTCGACGTGTTCGAGCGGAAGCTGCAGCTACTCGAACGGAAAGGGTGGCTTGGCACGCTGGCCGGCCGGCGACAGGCGCTCGATCGCCTGCTACCGACGCTGCGGGCCGCCGCGGATCCCGTGACGCGAGATCTGTACGTGGCGCGCGTCGGGGAAGCGCTGAGCGTGGGACGCGAGGCGGTGCTG
>CAYWNR010000367.1:1762-4118 GCA_964459705.1 uncultured Gemmatimonadaceae bacterium
GCGCTCGTCACGGGCGCGGTCAATCGGCTCGAAGCGCGCCGGATGGAGCGCGAGCTGCGGGAAATCGATCGCCGGTTCCCGTTGGTGGCGGAGGATGAGAAACCGGCACTCGCGAAGCAAAAGGAAGCCTTGAGTCGGGAGCTTGCCCGGCTCAACCCAGGACGGTGGAGCGTGATTCGCAGAGGGAGGAGCAGTGCTCGCTGAGCTGAAGACGTTGCTGGAGTTGCAGGAGAAGGACAAGGTCGTCACGGCCATTCAGGAAGAGCTGGCGGCCTTCGAGCCCGAGCTCGCGGAGCTCGACGGCGAGATCCGGGCTGGCGAGGAACGACTGGATGCCGCCCGCCGCGGCATCGATGAGGCCGGCGGTCAACGCGCGGAGTTGGAGGCCCGTATCGAGGGGTTCCGGCAAGCGCAGGAGCGCCGGCGCCAGCGCCTGGAATGGGTGCGGGGGGCCAAGGAGGCCGCCAACCTGATGGCCGAGATCGACCTCGGGCGGAGTGTGTTGGCGCGCGAAGAAGCTGAGTGGATCAAATCGGCCGATCAGGTCCAGGAGGCCACGCAGCAGGTGGCCGAAGCCGAGGAGATCGTCGAGGAGCTCAGGGTGGGGCAGGCGGCGCGTCGTGAGGAAATCGCCGCGCTCCAGGCCGAATGCCAGGATCGGCTGACCGTCGCGGAGAACGAACGCACGGCGGTTGCCAAGCAACTCTCGAGACCCGTCTTGAGCCATTACGAGCGGATCAAGCGGGGCCGGGCACCGTTCGCGCTGTACGCGCTGCACGGCGACGCGTGCGGTCACTGTTTCACGGCCATCCCGATGCACCGCCGCCAGGAGTTGCAGGCCGGCCAAATCGTCACGCCGTGCGAAGCGTGCGGGGTGCTCATCTACAACGCCGATCGCCTTCCGGAGGGGTGACGGTCGCGTTGTCGCGGTGGGTGCTCGCGGCCGAGCCGCCGGCGGACGCGGTCCGACACCTCGCCGACGCGCTCCACCTGCCGCCGACGCTGGCTCGCCTGTTGATCCAGCGCGGCTTCGGCGGGGTCGAGGACGCCAAACGCTTCCTCCGGCCCACGCTCGACGCCCTGTCCGACCCGATGGGAATGGTGGACATGGAGCGCGCCGTGGGGGTCATTCAGGAAACCGTGCGCGCGGGCCGGACGATCCTCGTCCATGGCGACTACGACGTCGACGGGCAATGCGGGACGGCGCTGCTGACGCGCGCGCTCCGGGCCGGCGGCGCACAGGTGACGCCGTTCATCCCCAACCGGATGCGTGATGGCTACGACTTCGGGCCGGCTGGGCTCGCCGCCGCGCGCGCGGCGAACGCCGGGCTGATCCTCACCTGCGACTGCGGCACGACGGCGCGGGAAGCGATCGCGGAGGCGCGGGCGGCCGGTATCCGGGTGGTCGTCACCGATCACCATCTGCCGGGCGAGCTGCCCGACGCCGACGCCATCGTGAATCCGCGCCGGGACGATCCGGATGCGCCCTGGGCGGAGCTGTGCGGCTCGGGGGTCGCGTTCAAACTGGTCCAGGCGCTCGTTCCGGCGCTTGGGTTGCCGGACTTCTTCCCGCTCCACGTCCTCGACCTCGTGGCGCTGGCCACCGTCGCGGACGTCGTGCCGCTGGTCGCCGAGAACCGGGTCATCACCCGGAACGGCCTCCGCAAACTGCAGGAGACCCGCTGGCCGGGCGTGCGGGCGCTCATCGACGTCGCGGGCCTGGGCGGCCGAACCCTGCGTGCCGGTCACATTGCCTTCGGACTGGGACCGCGGCTCAACGCCGCCGGCCGGATTGGCGAGGCCATGGAAGGCCTCGCGCTGCTCCTCTGCGACGACCCCGCAGAGGCTGAGAAGCGCGCGCGGAGGCTCGAGACGCAGAATGGGCAGCGCCAGGAGCTGGACCAGCGCATGGTGCAGGAAGCCGTGGACGTCGTCGAGCACGAGGCCGATCTCGATCGCGACTTCGGGCTGGTGCTGGCGCGTGACGGCTGGCATCCAGGGGTGATCGGGATCGTGGCGTCGCGCATCGTCGAGCGCTATTCCCGCCCGACGATCCTCGTCGCCCTCGAGGGCGACGTGGGGAAGGGATCCGGGCGCAGCATTCCCGGCTTCGATCTCCACGCCGCGCTCGTCGCGTGTGCGCCCCTGCTGCTCCGTTATGGCGGTCACCGGATGGCGGCGGGCATCACCGTGGCGAGGAGCAAGCTCGACGCGTTCCGCGAAGCGTTCAATGCCGAGGCCCGGACGCGGTTGGCGCCGGAAGACCTCGTTCCGCATCGGCGGATCGACGCCATCGTGCGGCTGGACGATCTCGACCTCGAGCTCGAGCGCTTGCTGCGCCACCTCGAGCCGTGCG
>CAYWNR010000368.1:0-4101 GCA_964459705.1 uncultured Gemmatimonadaceae bacterium
GCCGCCGGCATGAACGACTTCGTCGCCAAGCCGGTGGACCCGCAGCAGCTGTTCGCAACCCTGTTGCGTTGGTTGCCGGATACGCTGATGGCCGCCGCGTCGCCCCTGGATGGCGAAGCCCCGCCGCTGCCGGGCACGCTCGATTCCATCCCGGGGCTGGACACCGTGCAGGGACTGAAGACCCTCAACGGCCATCGCCCCACCTACCTGCGCCTGCTGCGTCTCTTTGCCACCGGGCATGCCCGGGACATGGCCCGCTTGCGCGACCGCCTGGCCCATGACGATCGGCAGGAGGCACGCCGCCTGGCCCATACGTTGAAAGGTGCCGCCGCCAACCTGGGCGCGACGGACGTGCAGCGACTGGCCGCCGAACTGGAGGGGGCGATCAAGGAGGGGCACGATCCCGCAGAAATCCAACAACTGACCGTCCCTCTGGAGACCGCCGTGCAGACACTGACGGGCGCGATCCTCGCGGCCCTGCCGGAGATGGCCGAGACGCCGATCGAGGGTGAGGTGGACTGGGCGCTGACCGGGCAACTCCTCGCCGAACTGGAGCCCCTTCTTGCGACCTCCAGCATGCAGGCCAACGAGTTGGCCGAGACCCACGCCGGACTGCTGCAACAGGCGCTCGGTTCCACCGGGGTCGAACTGTTGCAGCGCATCGCAAGGTTTCAGTATCCCGAGGCCGCCGACACCCTGAAGCGGACACGGGCGGAACATCCGGAGTTGAACGCACAATGAAACCGGCGACTCTCTTCCGCGACCTGCCGATCCGCCTCAAGCTGATCCTCATCACCATCCTGCCGGCGGCGGTTGCCCTGCTCTTTCTGGCGCTGACGCTGCTGTTCTACCAGTGGTTCGCGACACGCGCGGAGCTTGAACACACCACCCACGCCCAGGCGATTATCATCGCCGACAACAGCACCTCGGCCCTGCGCCGCGGTGACCCGGCATCGGCGGCACGCACCATGGCGGCCCTGGGCGAGTTCCCCGATATCGAGTTCGCCATGCTGCACGACCGGCAGGGCAAGTCCTTCGCCACCTTCGTCCGGCCGGGGTATGCGCCTCCCCCCGCCGGCCATCATCTGTGGAAACAGGAGCGCCACATCTTCAGCGCGACCCACCTCGATGTGTTCTATCCACTCGTGGTCGACGGCGAACGCATCGGCACGCTGCATGTGCGTTCCGGGCTGGCGCCCATCTACCGGCAAATGGCCTGGAGCACGGCCCTGATCCTCGTCGCCGCGCTCGCGGGTCTGGGGCTGGCGCTGCTGCTGACCACCTACACCCATCCCGCCATCACCGGTCCGATTGCCCGTCTGGTCGCCCTGTTGGGCGCCATTGCCAAAGAGAAGGACTACGCCTTGCGGGCGGAGCCTCACGGCAGGGATGAACTGGGGGCGCTGGCCCGGGGGCTGAACGGGATGCTGGCGCAAATCCAGTCCCGCGACGCTGCCCTGCGCCGGGAACGGGAACACCTGGAAACGGAGGTGACCGAACGCACGGCCAACCTCGCGGCGACCAACCGGGCACTGACAGACGAACTGACCCAGCGGCAGGCGGCCGAACAGGCGCTCCAGGCGGCCAACGAACAGTTGTCGATCCTGCTGGATTCGTTGCCGATCGCCGTCTACCGCTCCCACGCCGAGGGCGACTACGCCGTGACCTACATGTCACACAACGTGGAGACGTTTACCGGCTACACCGCCGACAACTTCATCCAGGACACCGAATTATGGTTTGGCCGCATCCATCCGGACGATACCCCCCGGATGCTCGAGGTGATCACCCAGCTGACCGAAAACGAAATGAACAGCAACGAATACCGCTGGCAGAACGCCGACGGCAGCTATCGCTGGATACATGACACCCTGCGACTGATGCGACCCGCGGATGGCTCACCGCCCTACATGGTCGGGATGTGGCAGGACATCACCGCGCGCAAACAGCAGGAAGAGGAGGCCCGCAATCAACAGGAACTGACCTCGCTGATCATCGAGACCATTCCCATGCGGCTCTTCTGGAAGGACCGCGACCTGCGCTACCTCGGCTGCAACCGCCTCTTCGCCGGTGACGCGGGGTTGTCGCAACCCGAGGAGCTGATCGGCAAGGACGACTTCCAGATGAACTGGGGTGACCGGGCCGAGATGTACCGCAACGACGACCAGCGGGTGATGGACACGGGCGTCCCGACGCTCGCCTACGAGGAACCGCAGACCACACCGGATGGCGGCACCCGCTGGCTGCGGACCTCCAAGGTGCCTCTGCGGGCGCCCGACGGTACGGTCTTCGGCGTCCTCGGGCTCTATGACGACATCACCGCGCGCAAGCAGGCCGAGGAGCGTTCGACGCTCTTCCGCACCCTGCTCGACAACTCCAGCGACGGTATTGAGGTGCTTGATCCGGCCACTCTGCGATTCCTGGATGTCAACGAAACGGCCTGCCGTGACCTCGGCTACAGCCGGGACGAGTTGCTGTCCATGAACGTCACGGACATCGATACAGACGTCGACGAGGCAAAGAAAACAGCGCGCGTGCAGCAGATGCTGGAAACGGGAGACGCGCAATTCGAGGGAGTACATCGGCGAAAGGACGGCTCCACCTTCCCCGTGGAGGTGAGCGCCAAGCTCATCGAGTTGGACCGCCCCTATATGGTGAGCATCGTGCGTGACATCACCGCGCGCAAACGCGCGGACGAGGCGTTACTGCGCCAGCAGGAGTTCACCCAACGGGTCATCGAGACCATCCCCATGCGGGTCTTCTGGAAGGACCGCGAACTGCGCTACCTGGGGGGCAACAGCGCGTTCCTCGCCGACGCGGGATTGACCGGGTCGGAACAACTGATTGGCAAGAGCGACCAGGATCTCTGCTGGAAGGCGCACGCGGAACGGTATCGCGCGGACGACCAGCGCATCCTACATTCCGCCGTCCCCAGGCTCGCCTACGAGGAGTCGCGGACCACGGCCGAGCGGGAGATCTGCGCGCGCACGTTCAAGGTCCCCCTGCTCGGCCAGGAAGACCAAATCATCGGCATTCTCGGCACCTACGAGGACATCACCGAGGCCAAGGAGACGGAGCTCGCCCTGGTCGAGAGCGAGGCCCGCTTCCGCCACCTGGCCGAGACCACCAGCGACCTGGCGTGGCAGTTCGACGCAGACGGCCGGTATGTCTACCTGGATGCAAAGGTGCAGGAACTGCTGGGCTATGCCCCGCAGGAGCTCTACGGCAAGACCCCGTTCGACGTGATGACCCCGGACGAGGCAACCCGGGTCGCCGGGATCTTCCGGGAGATCGCCGCCGGGCGGCGGCCGTTCTCCTACCTGGAAAACACGCTCCTGCACAAGGACGGCCGACCGATCGTCGTCGAAACCAGCGGCGTGCCGCTGATCGACGAGGCCGGGAAGTTCCACGGCTACTTCGGCACCGTGCGCGACGTCACCGAACGCAAACGGGCCGCGGAGGCGCTGGCGGCGTCCGAACAGCGTGCCAAGGCCATACTCGACGCCACCCAAGACGGCATCCTGGTCGCGGACGCCGAGACCCGCAGGTTCGTCACCGCGAACCCGGCCATTTGCGAAATGCTCGGTTACACCGCGGAAGAAATCTACACCCTGGCCTTGCCGGACATTCACCCGGCGGAGTCGCTTGCCCTCGTGCAACAAGAGTTCGAGGCGCAGATGCGCGGCGAGATACGCGCCTCCCCGTCGCTGCCGATGAAGCGCAAGGACGGCTCGGTGTTTCTTGCCGACGTCAGTGCGACACAGATCATCCTGGACGGACGGGCGTTTACGGTCGGCGTTTTCCATGACGTGACGGAACGCCTGGCGACGGAGAAGAAGATCCTCGACATAAACGAAGAGCTCGAACGCAAGGTGCAGCAACGTACTCATGCCCTGAAGGCGGCCAAGAGCGCTGCCGAGGCCGCCAACGTGGCCAAGAGCGACTTCCTGGCGAACATGAGCCACGAGATACGCACCCCCTTGAGCGCCATTGTCGGCCTCACCCACCTGTTGCGGCGCGCTTCCACCGACCCCGCCCAGAGGCTCAAGCTGGACAAGATCGTCGATGCCTCCCGCCACCTGCTCGCGGTGATCAACGACA
>CAYWNR010000369.1:0-4096 GCA_964459705.1 uncultured Gemmatimonadaceae bacterium
GCGCTGTTGTCGCCCTTCCCTTTCCATTCCTTGGTCCGCAGCACGTACCAGGTCCGCTCGGTCCCGTCGACGGTCGCCGTGATGGTGCCGGTCACCTCGGCGGTCGGCGCCCCGTGGGGCGCTGGGGATGCCTGCGCCGCACCCCGGGCGTGGTCGCCGCCGACGGCGCCAGCTTGGGCGGTCACGAGCCCCATGACCAAGACACCCGCGCCCGTCGGGATGCGGAGACGCAGCCGCCCCTTGACCCCTGTCATGGTGCCCTCCTCACTCGATCGTGCAGACGTAGGCGTAGCCGAACGGACCCAAGCTTGGAGTATAGTCCGCGGCGATCCTGATCTCGAAGGAGAGGGAGAACGACTCGTTCCGCACTCCACTGTCCGGCGGCTGCGGTTCGACCTTCACCGAGCCGATCGCGTCCCCCCGAAGCAATCGCTTGGGCGTGTAGTCCAGAATCGACAGCGTCACGTGCGCGGGCGGATCGGCGTCCGCCGTGTAGTACACGAAGTCCGGTGGCATGAGCCCGATCGACCCGGAGAGGTCCACCGAGAACATGCCAGGGGCCGCCGGCGAACCGTCGGGGAACATCGACACCAGCCTGCCGGTAGCCGGCTGATCGATTCTGATCTGGGTGAGGATTCCGTCCGGCGTGACGGTTCCATCGGGCGGGCTGTAGAACGTCATCGTGTAGCCGGTGTCGCTCGTCACGGTGTTGCCGGCAATCGACAGGGAGAACGTGCAGCCGCAGCCGATGTTGACGGTGACCGTGTCCGCGAGGCCCGCGTCCTCCACACTCGTCGCCGTGATGGACGCCATCCCATCCGCCGGCCGCGTTTGCGGCGCCGTGTACAAGCCGTCGGAGGTGATGGTCCCGACGCTCGCATCCCACACCACGGCTTCGTCGTCGAGACCCTCCACCGCCACGGAGAACTTCAGGGTGTCCCCCGTATCGACGCATCCGGATCGCGGTGCAATCGTGACGGACGCGAAATGGATCACGGCGATGGCGTTCCGGTCCTGGCTCTCGCCGGAAGCACGGGCGCCGGTGGTCGCGACATCGACCACGGTGAGGAGGTCGGGGACGGCGTTGTTCGGCGCCGCGGGTGCCGTGTACGTCACGTGATGGGTCGATCCTCCCGCGTAGGCAATGGTCGCCTCGCCCTGGAGCTGCACGGACCCGTCGATCGCGACCTGCTCCGGATGGGTGGCCTTCTCGACGGTCACCGTGAACGTCTTCTGCTTCCCGGGCGCAATGTGCGTGTCCGCCGGATCGATCTGCAGCTGAATCGTCTCGACCAGAATGTCGGCCTGCGCGGCAATCTGCTGTCCGCCGAATCCCCCGTCCTTGGTGCGCACCGAGAGCGTGGCCATCCCCGCTCGGCGGGGTTCGTAGGTGGTGCCCGAGACGATCGCAATCGCGTCTCCAAGGGCCACCCGCGCCTGAATCCAGGGTGGCTCGGTGACGTCCACCGGCCCGAAGCCCTCCGGTGAGATCACGAGGTCCTCGATCTTCATCTCATGGAGGCGCTTTTCCACGAGGGACTTCAGGCGACTCGCCAGCTTGTCCGCCGCCGGTGTACCGGTAGAGAAGTCCCCGACGGTCTCAGCGAGGTCCGCGGCTTTCAGAAAACCGTCGATGATTTCCTTCCCCAAGTCCCACCCCTTGTTCGCCGCGAAGACCTCGGCGTGCGACACGCTCCCTTGCGCGGCTTCGTCCTCCAGAAACGTGGTCTGGCTGACGTCCATCTTCATGGCCGTGAAATACGATGGGAGCAATGCCGCTGTTTTCTTCCGGTCGTTCTCCACCACCCAGAACATGAACCCCAACACGTCCTTCACGACATCGGCCAACGGAAGGCCCAGCTTGTCCGCGACGGCGAACGCGTGCTCGATATCCTTGGCCACCTTGTCGGACACGCCGTGGGCCAGCCGGTCGGCCTCCGCGGCCTTGGCCATGCAGTCGTCCAGCAATCCCGCGTCATTGCCGATCGTGGCCGGCTCGCAGAGACCGACGCTCGTGGCTGTCCCCGCGGGGACGGCCAAGACCGTGGCGGCGGCGGCCGGCGGTTGCTCGAGACTCGCTCGCACGTCGGTGCGCGCAAGGAGCCGGTCGAGGAGATCGCGGGCGTCGTCCCCAGACATCCCGTTGGCGACGGCGCGGAGCGACTGGTCGTTCGTCGAGTCGTCGACGATGACCTGGAGGACCGCGAGCGGCCAGAGCGATTCGGGGAGGTCGTCGATGGGCGTACGCCGCAGCTCATCCGGCGTCGTTTCGAGCAGCGTCGCCTGATCGTTGAGAATCCCCTGCACGAGATCCACGATGGCGGCAAACTCACCATCGGCGGATGGCAGCGGTTCGATCGTGAACGCCACGGGTGCGCAGGCCCGCGTCCCGTCGGTGAAGGTGAGCGTCACCGAACCGCCACCGACCGGGTCCGCAGGATGCAACGGTACCAACAGCAGCGCGTCGCCCGAGTCGGGTAGCTCGACCACCGCGAACTCCGCGGAGTCGGCGGTCTCGCTGGTCACCCGCGCCGCCACCGGGAGGTCGAAATCGTCCGGCAGCCGGCCGATCGGGATCTCGTCCAAAGGAAGCGCCGAGGTTGCCGACAGGCTGAGGGCGGGACACGCGACCTCGGTGTACAGCGGTCCGTCTTGGGCCGTCGGATCGGCGGGCGGTTCCCCGCAGGCGCCGACGCCAACGAGGATCAGCAGGATGGCGCTGGGGCACCGGGTGAGCAGGGACCCGGGACGACCGGTGAACCGGAGCCCGGTGTCGCGACGGAACTGGCGGATCGGTACGAACATGAAGGCCTCCCGATCCACAAACGCAGATCACGGGAGGATGCCGCCACGCTGCCGGCGACCGCGGGTGTCAGCGGGAATCGGACCCCTGACCGGGAGAAGGCGACATGAGCGCCCCGAAGCGCTGGGCGTCGTCGTCCAGGCCAAGGACATCGAGCGCCTGGACGAACGCCTTGAGCTGTCCGACCAGCTCGTGTTCCGCCGGCGTGCCAGCCCGGCGCTCTCGCTTGGACAGGAACCGATAGAATTGGTCGAGGTATGGACGCCCGCGGCTCACTTGACCCCGAGCAACCTGCTCGGCCGCCAGCGTGGCTTCCACAAAGAACGTCCAATCGTGTTCGGGACCGAGGGTCTTGACGTAGACCCGGCGGGCCTCCCGCAGCTCGGCATACGCCTCGTCGTATTGCCCGGCGCCGAGCAGGGTTCGGCCCAACGCGGCGTGGGCGTTTCCCACGCGCCAATGGTCGTCCGGCCATTGCGCCTGTGCGGCGGCGACGACCTCCCGCAGGATGCCCAGCGCCCCCGTCGTATCCCCCTGCGCCGCGAGCACCGCCGCGAGGTTGTTGGCAACGGTCAGCGACGCCGGATGTCCACGGCCGTAGAGCTCCGTTTGGATCGCCCATGCCTCTCGATATAGCGACTCGGCTCTGGCATACTCTCCCTTGGTCCGGAGCAGGTAGGCCAGGTTGTTGAGGTGGGGCGCCAGCGCGCTGCGCGACCCGCCGAGCGCGCGGTATTTCGGAATGGCCTCCTCGTAGAGCCGTTGCGCGTCGTCGAGCGCGCCCCGCGCGCGCAGCACGGGCGCGAGCGCCAGGAGCCCGGACACGTAGGCGGAGTCGTTCACCCCGCCATGTGTCCGCCACACGTCGATCGCGCGACGTAACAGCGGCTCCGCCGAGTCCGGATGACCCAGACCGAGGTGCGCCGCGGCGACGGCTGCGAGCGCGTCTGCGACTCTGGGGTCCGTCGCGTCGAGTTGGTCGAGGCGAATGTCGAGCGCGTCGCGCGCGCGCGACAGGGCCGGGGCGAAATCGCGATTGGCACTCAGCGCCGAGGACAAGGCCACCAGCCGGGCCGCGACTTCCTCGCTCCGGTCTCCGTACACCCGACGGGTGACCTCGACGGCGCGTGTGTGCAGCTCCACGGATTTATCGATGAGGCCGAGGTTGAAGTACGCGGAGCCGAGAACCTGAAACAGCGCGGCCTGGAGGGCGGGCCGTTGGGCAAATTCCGTGTCGACGCGTTCCCGGCCCCAGGCCAGCAGCTCGCGGGCGGTCACGGTATCCGGCGGCGC
>CAYWNR010000370.1:0-4094 GCA_964459705.1 uncultured Gemmatimonadaceae bacterium
TCGACAACCCGGAGAACGAGCGTCTCACGGACCTGCGCCCCCGCGAGTACGCCATTCTGGTACCCATCATCGTCATGATTCTGTGGATCGGGCTCTACCCGAAGCCGTTCCTCACCAGAATCGAGCGTTCGGTCAACGAATTCGTCACCCGTTCGGTGCAGCCGGTGGGCCCGCCGCCGGGGATCGTGCGACTCGACCCGGTGCCGGAGGCGGAGTGACCATGCAGATCGATCTCTCGACACCCACCGGCGCCGCGCTGGGTCTCCTCCCCGAGATCGTCCTTACCGTGTGGGCCATGGGCCTGCTGCTGGTCATCGGATGGCGCCACTCGGACCAGCGGCTGGTTCGGCGCCTGGGCGCGTGGACCGTGGGCGGCCTGCTGCTCGCGCTCGGGGTGGTGGGGTGGATGTGGCATCGTGGCGTTGAACCGGTCGGCCTGCCGGTCATGCTGGCGCTCGACGGATTCCGTTGGGCGGCAGCCACGGTGTTCCTGCTCGGCGCGCTCGCGGCCGCCCTCCTCGCCATCGGCTACCTCAGCCGGGAACGCATCCTCGTTCCCGAGTTCTACCCGCTGCTGCTCTTCGCGACCATCGGCATGCTGCTCATGGGTGGGGCGGCGGATCTGATCGTGGTCTTCTTGGGGCTCGAGCTGATGTCCCTGGCGGTGTATGTCCTGGCGGGCATCCGGCGACGCAGTGCCGCATCGGCGGAAGCCGCGCTCAAGTACTTCCTGCTGGGAGCCTTCGCGTCGGGGTTTCTCCTCTACGGCATCGCCCTCGTGTACGGCGCGACGGGATCGACCAACCTCTATGCCATCTCCTTCCAGCTCGCCGGCGGCGGGGGCGGGAACAGCGTCATGCTGGGGCTGGGGATCGCGCTGCTCCTGATCGGGTTCGGATTCAAGGTGTCGGCTGTGCCGTTCCACATGTGGGCGCCCGACGTCTACGATGGTGCCCCGACCCCCGTGACCGCGTTCATGGCAGCCGCCGTGAAGGCGGCGGGGTTCGCGGCCCTGGTGCGAGTGGCGCTCATCGCCTTCGTCGACCACGCGGCCGCCTGGCAGGCGACGATGTGGTGGCTGGCGGTGGCGACGATGGTCGTCGGCAACCTGGTCGCGCTGGCGCAGCGACGCGTGAAGCGGATGCTCGCGTATAGCTCGATCGCACACGCGGGGTATCTCCTCGTGGCGGTCGCGTCGGCCACGCCGAGCGGCGGTGCGGCTTTTCTCTTTTACGCGTTCGCGTACACGGCCATGACGATCGGTGCGTTTGCCATCCTCTCCGCCATCGGCCGTGACGGCGAGAGTGAGGTGCTG
Organism: uncultured Gemmatimonadaceae bacterium; assembly: GCA_964459705.1. Lineage (GTDB taxonomy): Bacteria > Gemmatimonadota > Gemmatimonadetes > Gemmatimonadales > GWC2-71-9 > JAOTWJ01. The sequence continues at coordinate 1,316 of CAYWNR010000370.1, forward strand.
GTCGACGACCTCGATGGGCTCGCGCAGCGACGCCCGTGGGTGGCGTTCGCGATGAGCGTGTTCATGTTGTCCCTGCTCGGGTTCCCCGGCACGGCCGGCTTCATCGGCAAGTGGATGATCCTCTCCACCGCCATCGGCGCCGGCCAGACGACGTTGGCGGTCGCGCTCGTGCTGGCCAGCGTGGTGTCCGCGGGGTACTACTTGCCCGTGGTCATGGCCATGTACATGAAGCCCCAACAAGACAGCGAGGTGGCCGACCGGGCGACGGTGCTTGGCGGCGCGCGGGTCGTGATCGTCGCCGCGGCCGTCGCGCTGCTCCTGTTCGGCGTGTGGCCCAACCGCGCGCTCGATCTGGCCCGCACGTCCAGTCGGGAACTGTCGGCGCCCGCGGGCGTCATGATTGGTCTCCCGCAGGAGTAGACGGTCATCGTGCGGGTCCCGGGCGGGATCTTCCGGCAATATGACATTCGCGGTCTCGTCGACGTCGAGTTGACGCCGGTCGTAGCGCACGCCATCGGGCGCGCGCTCGCCACCGTCGCCAGCGAGCGATTCGGCGCGGCTCCACGGATCGCGGTGGGACGCGACAACCGCCCCTCGGGGGAGCGCCTGGCGGCCGCGGTCCGCGATGGGGTCGCGCTGGCCGGAGGGACGGGCGTCGATGTGGGGTTGCTCCCCACGCCGGCGCTGTATCTCGCGGTGCACCAGCTGGGCGTCCAGGGCGGCATTCAGGTGACGGGATCGCATAACCCGCCGGAATTCAACGGCTTCAAGCTCCTGTGCGGCACCGACACGCTCCACGGCGACGAAATCCAGGGGCTCCGCGAACGCATCGAAGCGGATCGCTTTGCCTCCGGCAACGGGAGCCTGGCCGCGGATGGCTCCATGCTCGAACGGTACCAGGAGGCGATTGTCTCCCGGAATGGCCCCTTGCCGCGGCCGGTGAAGGTCGTCGTGGATTGTGGGAACGGGGTGGCGAGCGTGTGCACGGAACGCATTCTGACGGCGCTCGGAGCTGACGTCGTGCCGCTGTTCTGCGAGTCGGATGGCACGTTCCCCAATCATCATCCGGATCCAACCGTGCCGGAGAACCTGCGGGACCTCCAGGCGGCGGTGCGGCGGACCGGCGCGGAGCTGGGCATCGCGCTCGACGGCGATGGGGATCGCATTGGGGCGGTGGACGAGCACGGCACCATCGTCTTCGGCGACCAGCTGCTCATCCTCTTCGGTCGCGATCTCGTGCACCGGCAGGGAGCCGGGGTGCCGGTCATCTTCGATGTGAAGTGCTCCAACGTGCTCCGCGACGAGCTGGCGGCCGTCGGACTCGAGCCGGTGATCTGGAAGACCGGGCACTCGCTCATCAAGTCGAAGATGATAGAATCGGGAGCCCCGCTCGCGGGGGAGATGAGCGGACACATCTTCTTCGGCGGCGACTACTACGGCTTTGATGACGCGCTCTTTGCCGCGGCTCGACTCTTGGCGTTTGTCGCCCGCGAGGGAGGGCCGCTGTCACGCCATCTCGCCGATCTACCCCGTACGTTCGCGACGCCGGAGATCCGGGTGGACTGTCCCGACAACCGCAAGTTCGCGGTGGTCGAGGACGCCGCGCGGTACTTCGGCGACCGCTATGACACGCTCACGCTCGATGGGGCCCGCGTGTCGTTCGCCAACGGGTGGGGACTGCTCCGTGCCTCCAATACCCAGCCCGTGCTCGTGATGCGCTTCGAGGCGACCTCCGCGCCGGAGCTCGCAGCCTACCGCGGCGAAGTCGAGGACTGGCTCCGGGGGCAGGGTATCACGGTCTAGGCCATGCGGAAGGTGCCGTGGCTCAGCGTGAGCGTCGGAGCGGGCGTCGCGGCGCTCGTCGGTGGTCGCTGGCTGGCGTTGAGCACGGCGGATCGCCTGTGGGCGGAGTCGCTGGGCGTCGGCACGCCGCACGGGGACATGGCGATGCTGCGGCTGGCCATCGGGGCGGCCACCCTGCTCGTCGCGGCGGTGTGGTTCACCGCGAATCTCCTGCTGGTCTATCGGCAGATTGGGGCCGTGCAGGTCCCCCGTCGGGTGGGCGATCTCGAGATCGTCGAGCACGTACCGCGTCGCTACCTCCTGATCGGTGCCGTGGTGATCGGCGTCCTCCTCGGCATCGTGACGAGCTACGGTACGGGAGACTGGTGGTTGCTCCGCGCGCTCGAAGGCGCCGACACCGGTGTCGGCGCTCCGGATCCGGTCCTGGGCCTGTCCACCGGCTACTACCTGTTTCGCTTGCCGTGGCTCCGCGCCGTGCAGGGCTTCGTGCTCTTACAGGCGGCGGTGGGTGTCGTGCTCCTCGCCCTCCTGTACGCCGCCATTCGCGCGGTGCGTCGCGAGGACCGACAAGTGGTCTTCGTCCCGTTTGCCCGCTGGCACCTGGCGGTCTTACTCGGCACGACCGCGATTGCGCTGTCGTGGGGATACGCACTCGAGCCCGCGGAGCTCGTGGCCGGGCTGCACGGCGTGCCGTACGACACCATCCTGGTCGATGTGCGGATCCCGGTTGCCCGCGGGCTCGAGACCCTGGCGCTCCTCGTCGCCGCGTCATCGCTCCTCTGGCTGCGCGTGGACCGAGTCTCGATCCCGATCACCGCGTGGGCTACGCTCCTCGGTGCCTCGTTCGTCGGGCATTGGCTGCTTCCCGGCATCATCGCGTCGGCGCGCGGACCCGAAGGGCGGGCCGCGCCGGAGCTTGCCGCCGCGGCCGGTCGCGCCCGGGCCGTGGCGTTCCGGATGGCAGCCGAGAGCCTGG
>CAYWNR010000371.1:0-4081 GCA_964459705.1 uncultured Gemmatimonadaceae bacterium
GCGGTTTGCCTCGCGGTGGGACACCCTCGTGTTCGTCACGTGTGTCGGGCTCGCGTTGACGGTCCGTGCGCTCCCCGAAAACGCCCAGGAAGCGGTGGCGTCGGCCGTCCGACGCACGTTGCTCGTTCCCTTTCTTGCCGTTGAACAACAGACCACGCGATTGCGGGCGGCGTACGCCAACGCGGAGCGCTTCCTCGCCGAGCGCGACAGCGCCGCCTTACGCGCCATCGGTGCCGAGACCCTCGCCGAGGAGAACGCCCGGCTGCGCGATCTGCTCGACCTCCGCGCCGAGTTGCCGCCGGAACCGATTGCCGCGGAGGTGTTGCGGGAGGCGACGCCGACCCGTGGGCTCACCGTCATCTTGTCCAAGGGTGCGTTGGCCGGCGTACGGCCCTTGTCGCCGATCGTAACCCCCAGCGGGTTACTCGGGGTCGTGCGGAGCGTGGACCCGGGGCGATCCGTGGGGGTGTTGTGGACCCATCCCGATTTCCGGGTGGGCGCCATGACGCCGGACGGGGCCATCTTCGGACTCGTCCGGCCGGGTGGGGGCGGGCCCAACACCATGGCGATGCTGCTGACGGGCGTGCCATATCGCGACTCGATCCGCACGGGCACTCGCGTGTACACGTCGGGCTTTGGTGGCGTGTATCCGCGAGGGATTCTGATCGGCACCGTGCTTGGAGTGGTCGGAGAGCAGGAAGGCGTGGCGCGCACGTATGTCGTGCGGGCCGCGGCCCATCCCGGGTCGGTGAGTCACGTGATCATTCTCGTGACCCGCGCGCGGGATGTCGGCACCGCCTACGGGTTGGGCCACCCCGAATGAGCCGCAGGGGCGCTGGGGTGCGCCGTGCCGGCGTACTGCTGTTGTTGGCCCTCCTCCATTTTGGGTTGCGGCCATGGCTTGGTGACGGGCGTGCGGCCCCCGACTTCCTCCTCCTGGCGCTGCTGGTGTACGCCATCGGCGCGCGCCCTGGGGCGGCGGCGATTGCCGGGTTTCTCGTCGGTCTCCTGAGCGACGCGTTGCGCCCGGTGGCGTTCGGATCGGCGATGCTCGCCTACGCGGTCGTGGGATATCTAGCGGCCTGGGGCAAGGCGGTGTTCTTCGCGGAGAATCCGGTGGTGGCGGCGGCGTTCTTCTTTGCGGGCGTCGTTGTACGCGACCTGCTAGTCCTCGTGTGGGGTGGTGGGGCGAGCGGGATGGGGCTCCTTGTCCAACTCGGCGTGTGGACGCCGCTCCAGGGGCTGACCACGGCGATCGTCGGGCTCGCGGTGTTGTACGTCTTCCAGCGCTGGCTCCAGCTGCGGCTGGCGGGATGAACTGGTTCCATCCCCACGTCGTGGCCCGCCGAGCGGCGGTCGCCCGGTTGGTCGTGTGGGGCGGCATCGGCATCCTGATCGTTGCCTTCTTCCGCGCCCAGGTCCTGGCGGCCGGGCGCTATCAGCTCGCCTCGGAACAGAACCGGCTCCGGGCGGTGCCGATCCCGGCCCCGCGCGGGCTCATCGTCGACCGGAACGATGTCGTGCTGGCGGAGAACGAGCCCGGCTACGCGGTGGCGCTTCTCGCGGCCAGCGAGGATTCGCTCGGGGCGCAGCTGCGCAGCATCGGGCCGGTGCTGGGTATCCAAGACGCCGAAGCTCCCGCGATCCTCGCCCGCTACCGCCGGCGCCCATCCGAACCGGTCCTCGTGCGACAAGACGTGCCCTTCGAGGCGGTGTCGGCGCTCGAGGAGCGCCGGGTGCTGCTTCCGGGGCTCGTGGTCCAGACCACACCGAAACGCCGGTACCCGTTCGGTCCGATCGTCGCGCATGCCCTGGGCTACGTCTCGGAAATCACCGAGGACGAGCTCGCGAGCAACAGGATTCCGGATGCGCGGCCCGGGGCGCTCGTGGGGCGCGACGGACTCGAGCGCGAGTATGACGCGGCGCTGCGTGGGCGCGACGGCGTGCGGTTCGTCGAGGTGGACGCCATGGGGCGCACCGTGCGTGACGAAGGGGTCGCGCCGGGGCTCGCTCCCGAGCCGGGACGCACCATCCGCACGAGCATCGACATCGCGCTGCAGCACTTCGTCGCCGACATCTTTCCGGCCGGCCGTCGAGGAGCGGTCGTGGTGCTCGATCCCCGAACCGGGGAGTTGCTCACCTTGTACTCGTCGCCCACGTACGACCCCAACGCGTTCATCGGCGGGATCGATCCCGCCGCCTGGGCCGCGCTGCTTCAGTCGCCGGACCACCCGCTGATCAATCGGACGATTCAGGCGGCCTATCCGCCCGCGTCGCCGTGGAAGGTCCTCGTGGCGGCGATCGCGCTCGAGCGCGGCATCGTCACCCTCGACAGCCACATGGCGATTCCGTGCCGGGGGGGCTTCGAGTACTACGGGCGCTATTTCCGCTGTTGGAAGGCAGACGGGCACGGCGACCTGACGCTGCTCGAGGCCATCAAGTACTCCTGCGACGTGTACTTCTACCAGCTCGGTCTCAAGTTGGGGCTGACGACCCTGCTGCAGGACGCCGGCGCCCTGGGCGGGCACGAGGCGGTGGGCATCGACCTTCCGAACGAGCACACCTCCATCTTTCCGGCCTCGACGGAGTACTTCAACCGCCGCTATGGCCCGAGGGGCTGGACCAGGGCGGTCACCTTGAACCTGGCCATTGGTCAGGGCGAAAACGTCCAGACCCCGCTCAACGTGGCGTACTTCTATGCCCTCCTCGCCAGCCCGAACGGCGAGTCTCCCCCCCCCCATCTCGTCGAGATTCCCTCGGGAACGCCCACGCGTCACCTGAACCTCTCGGAGTCGGTGCGTGGCGACCTGCGCGAAGCGCTCCTCTCGGTGGTCGAAGGAGGGACCGCGGCCGCGTCACGCATCGAGGACCTCCGCATCGCCGGGAAGACAGGAACGGCGCAAAATTCGCAGGGGCCGGATCACGGCTGGTTCGTCGCATTCGCGCCTGCGGAGGCGCCCCAAGTGGTCGTGGCGGCGATCGTAGAGTTCGCCGGGCACGGCTCCGAGGTCGCGCCGATGGTCACCCGCATCATCGCGCGGTACCTCCGGGGGCCCGGGTCCGACGACTTGGGCGGGGCCCGCATCGCGGTTCCCGAAGACGCCGCTCCACCACCGCTCCCAATCATGCCGGGACAACGGGCCGACAGTGTTCCGCGACGCAGACCGTAGCGGGATCCTGCTCGCGACGGCGGCGCTGCTCGGGTTCGGGCTCGCCGTGCTGTACTCGGCGGGGCAGACGGATGTGCCGACCGTGGCGGCGCATCTCTGGGAACGTCAGCTCGTGTTTCTGGTGGCGGGCGTGGTGCTGGGAGCGCTGGCCGCGCGGCTGTCCCCGCGCGTGTACGAGTGGGCTACGCCGGCGATCTATGGTGCCGCAGTGCTGCTTCTTGGCCTGACGCTAGTCGTGGGGACGGGGGCGGGGACGGCGGCGGGCACGAAATCCTGGATTGAGATCGGCGGCCTTCGGGTCGGTCAGCCCTCCGAGCTGGCGAAGCTCGCCGTGATTCTGATGCTCGCGCGCCATCTTGGCGCTCGCCGCGAGCCACCGGCCACGTTGTGGCAGCTCGTACCCGCCGGCGTGATCGTCGGAGTGCCATTCCTGCTCGTCGGCTTACAACCGGATCTCGGCAGCGCGCTCGTGTTCATCGGAATCTTCTTCGCGATGCTCTTCTGGGCGGGCGTGAATCCCTGGGTGTTGCTGCTCGTTGCGTCCCCCCTGCTGAGCCTGCTCTTCGCCTTCTCGACGTTGAGTTGGGGGCTCTGGTTCGTCGTGCTCACCGTCGTCCTGTTGCGGATCAGGCCCTACGTTCTCGAGGGAATGACGGTCTGGCTGACCAACGCGGGCACGGGGGTCATGGCACTGTGGCTATGGAATCGGCTCGCGCCGTATCAGCAAAACCGGCTGCTGTCCTTCATGAATCCAGAGGTCGATCCGCGCGCCACCGGGTGGCACATCATCCAATCGAAAGTGGCGATCGGTTCCGGGGGGTTGCTCGGCAAAGGGTTCACGCAGGGCACGCAAAAACGGCTGGCATTTCTCCCCGAACAGGCGACCGACTTCATCTACTCGGTGGTGGGTG
>CAYWNR010000372.1:0-4079 GCA_964459705.1 uncultured Gemmatimonadaceae bacterium
AGGGCCGCGTCCTAGTCCCCTAGACGATACCGCCGTGCGGCGGGCAATATCGCCGGGCTAGCTGGACTTCCGCAACCTGCGGTTGGGGCCAGCTCCCGCCTTCGCGCAGTAGTCGCTCGACATCGGCGGGATCGAGCGGGCCGGCGAAGAGAAAGCCCTGCATCGCCTCGCAGCCAAGGGCCCGCAAGAAGGCCATTTGCGCAGTGCTCTCGACCCCCTCCGCGACCACCGACATCCGCAGATTCTTCGCGAGGGCGACGATGGTCCGCACGATCTCGCGGTTCTCCGGATCGGCTTCGAGTCGGCTGACGAACGACGCGTCCACCTTGAGGGCGTCGAGTGGGAACTTGTGGAGGTATCCGAGGGAGGAGTACCCCGTCCCGAAATCGTCCACCTGGATTTGCACGCCCAGCGCCTTGAGCCGGTCCAGGAGCCGGACCGACGACTCGGCGTGATCCATGATGACACTCTCGGTGATCTCGAGTCGCAGCGCGCGGGATGGCAGTCCCGTCACCGCCAGTGCCGTGGCGACCATGTCGATGAGCCGTGGGTCACCGAACTGCTTCGCGGACAGATTCACGCTCACCGGCAGCGTGTCCATGCCCGGCGGGAGCAACGCCTGCCAGGCCTGCACCTGGCGACAGGCCTGCCACAGCACCCATTCACCGATCCCGGCGATCAGACCGGTTTCCTCCGCGAGCTGAATGAACGCCGCCGGGAACACCACGCCGCGGTCCGGATGCTGCCAGCGCAGCAGCGCCTCGAGCCCGGCAATCCGACCCGTCGCGGTGTTGACGATGGGCTGGAACACGAGCCGAAATTCGTCTCGCTCGAGGGCGTGGCGCAGATCCGTTTCGACGCGGAGCTGCTCCAGCACCTCCTGGTGCATGTTGACGTCGAACACCTCGTGCCGGGCACGGCCCCGGGACTTGGCGCGGTACATGGCGATGTCCGCGTCGCGCAGCACCTCATCGGGACTTTCATAGCGGGAATCACCCAGCGCGATCCCGATGCTCGCGCTCGTGAAGGTCTCGTGGCCGCTGATCCTGATGACGTTGGTCAACTCCGCCTGAATACGTTCCGCGACGCGAACGGCTTCGCTCGGACCGTCGACATCTTCCACCAAGACGGTGAATTCGTCGCCGCCGAGCCGAGCGACGGTGTCCTCGGGACGAACGCATGCCACCAGCCGCCGGGACACCTCCACCAGGAACTCATCGCCCACCAAGTGGCCCAGGCTGTCGTTGATGACCTTGAAGCGATCCAAGTCGAGAAACAGGACGGCGAACTGGTGTTCCGTGTGGCGCCGCAAGCGGGCAATGGACCGTTTGAGCAGGTTCGCGAACAACGAGCGGTTCGGCAGCCCCGTCAAGACGTCGTGCAGGGCGTCGTGCACGAGACGTTCCTCGGCCACCTTGCGGCCCGTCAGGTCCGTGATCGAGCCGGCCATGCGCGTCGCGCGGCCGTCCGCGTCGCGCACGGCCACGCCTCGAGACACGACCCAGCGGTACGTCCCGTCGCTGTGGAGGAGACGGTGCTCACTCTCGAAATGGTGCGATGGACTGTGGAGGTGGGCCTGAAGCTCACCACGGACCCGCGGTGTGTCGTCGGGGTGAATGCGCTGGACCCACTCGTCGAGCGACGTCCCAATTTCGTGGGGCGCGTAGCCCAGCATCTCTTTCCAGCGCGGCGAGTAGTAGGTGGTCCCCTCCGCGATGTCCCAGTCCCACAACCCGTCGTTCGCGCCCCGGGCGGCGAGGGCGTACCGCGCCTCGCTCTCGCGCAGCGCGTGCTCGGTTCGCTTGCGCTCCGTCACGTCGCGCACGATCCCGCGGTACCCGATCACCCAGCCCGCCGCGTCCCGCACCGGCGCCACCGACGCCTCGACGCTCCGCCGCTCCCCGTCAGGGCGCATCACGTCCCAATCCGGAATCCGTTGCGCGGTGCCGCTGGCGTACACGTCGTTCAAGACCGCGGCAACGCGTTGCGCATGGGTGGGGTCGGTGAATTCGCGATAGGCGAGCCCCCGCAGACGGCCCGGGCCGAAGCCCAGCAGGCGCTCGAACGCCGAGTTGAACGCGGTGACGCGGCCGGCGGTGTCCAACTCGTAGTAGCCGTCTTCGATCGTCTCGACGATCGTCCGGTACCGTTCCTCACTCTCCCGCAGCGCCAACTCCGCACGCGTCCGCTCGGTAACGTCGTGCGTGATCGCGAGCAGACAGCGCTCATTGCGGAACTCGATGACGTCCGCCGAGAAGAGGCCCGTGCGGATTTCCCCCGAACTGGTGCGGAACCGGTACTCGAAGTTCCGGACGCGGCCCTCGCTGGTGACGAGCGCCAGCATGCGCTCTCGCTCCCGCGGATCCACCCACAGCTCCATGTCGTGAATCGTCCGACCGAGCACCTCCGAGCGGGAATGCCCCGTCACCGCCTCGAAGGCATCGTTGACCTCGAGGATGCGCGCGCCTTCGACCGTGGTGATGGTCGCCGGACCGGGGGTGGCGCGGAAGGTGTGGGCGAATTGGGCTTCGGTGGTGCGGAGGGCGTCGATGGTGCGCTTGAGGGGAGTGACGTCGCGGTAGATCCCGAACACGGCCACGATCGCATCCCGGATCCGGATGGGCGTGCCCAGGACGGAGACCTGCACGGTCGTGCCGTCCTTGCGCCGGCGGACGGTCTCGAACGCCACGCGGCCGCCCGCGGCCACCTTGGCCGTGGCGGCTTCCGCTTCGGTGATCAGGTGGGGGGGAGCCAGGAGCTCGTCGAGCGAGCGCCCGCGCGCCTCGTCGGGCTCGTACCCGAACAGGCGCGTGAATTCAGCGTTCGTCCGGATGACGCGGCTTTGCCCGTCGGCAAGCACGATGGCTTCCGGGGCCGACTCGAAGAGCTGGTCCAACAGCACCCGCTCCGAACCGTCCAGGCTTGCCGGCATCTGACCTGTACGCCGGCGGTCTTGCGTGAATGGGAGCATTGCCGCCTGTCGATCCACCGTTCCGAGACACGACAGCGCCGGCAATGAGCCGGCGCTGCCAGGCCTCCCCCGTAACCACGGGTCCAATGTCGCGTAGGGCACGTCCGGAGGATGTGAGCCCGCTCACAAAGGGTCGGGTCAATTCGTCGCAAGCCGGTACAAGTTCCCACCCAAGGCCATCACGTACAGCTCCCCGCCAAGTCGCGGCCTCCCCGACGACCCACGTGATGCCCGGCGTCGGCGCGACGATGAGCGCGGTCACGCTCGGATCCGGCCCGGTGGCGCCGTTTGCGCAGGCCGCGAGAACCAGTCCGACCACGAGGGCCGGTGTGATCGTACGCACGTCTCCACGGTATCCCGGGCAGCTATCTTCGATCGTGCTCCGCGCACTCACTGCCGTCGTCATTCCGGAAGGGCTCCTGCTGCTGGCGGCGTCGGTCGTCGTGGCCTGGCCCGGCCTCCTCACACCCGCCGCCGGCGTGCTGCCGTTCGTGCCCCCCGTGATCCTGCTCACGGGTCTCGTGGTGGCGGCGCGCTTCGGGCGAGGCACCGCGATTGGCGCGCTCATAACGATCGGTGGAGCCGGGCTCGCGCTGGACTGGGCCCGTGGAGCCGGGACCACCGGTCAGTCCGCCGGGGTGGTCCCGCCCCTGGTCGCCCTGCTGCTCCCGTTGAACCTCGTCGCCCTCGCGCTCCTGCCGGAACGTCCCCTCCTGAGCGCCGCGTCCGGACGGCGGACCGCCGCTCTCCTGCTGCAAGCGGCGTTGGTGGCAGTGGTCGCTCGGTCCGGAGCCGACGCGCTGCCCGGGTGGCTGCCGGCGAGGACGCTGAGCGGCAACCTCGTTCCCGCGGGCGCTCCGGCCGGCGATGTGGCGCTGGTGGTCGGCGGTGGCGGCGCGGTTCTGCTCACCATCCTGCTGCTCCGCCACCCGACACCCCTCGCACGTGGGTTCCTGTGGGCTCTGGTCGCGGCTCTGCTCGCGGTGGCGCTGCCGCCCGGGAGTGCTCGGATGGGCGCACCGGGGTCGACCATTCTGCTCACGACGGCGGGACTGATCCTGGTCGTCGCCTTGATCGAAATGGCCCACGCCCTCGCCTATCGCGACGG
>CAYWNR010000373.1:0-4067 GCA_964459705.1 uncultured Gemmatimonadaceae bacterium
CGGCGGTCTGGGGTTTGGCTACAAATGGAACATGGGGTGGATGCACGACACGCTGCGCTACTTCGCGCAGGATCCCGTCCACCGCCGATACCATCACGACGTGCTCACGTTCGCCATGCTGTACGAGCACAGTGAGCGCTTCGTGATGCCGTTGTCGCACGACGAGGTGGTGCACGGCAAGGGGTCACTCTACGGCAAGATGCCGGGCGACCCGTGGCAGAAGCTGGCCAACCTGCGGCTGCTGTACACGTACATGTACACCCGGCCGGGCAAGCAACTCCTGTTCATGGGCGGCGAGCTGGCCCAGGAGCGGGAGTGGGATCACGATCGCAGTCTCGATTGGCACCTGACGGACGATCCCGGCCGCCGCGGCCTCCTGCGTTTCTTCGAGGATTTGGGTGCGCTGTACCGGGAAACGCCGCCGCTCTGGCGGGGGGATCCCGATCCCGAGGGATTCGCCTGGATCGACTGCAACGACCGGGAAAACAGCATATTCACGTTCGAGCGGCGCGCGGAGGGCGCGCACGTCGTCGTGGTGCTGAACTGCACGCCGGTGCCGCGCGACGGCTACCGCATCGGGGTGCCGGCCCGGACGACGTATCGCCAGCGATTCTCGAGCGACGACCGCCGCTACGGCGGCAGCGACGTCGAGACGCCGGCGGTAGTCGAGGCCGAACCGACGCCGTTCCACGGGTTCGCGCAATCCGTGGTGCTGCGCCTGCCTCCGCTCGGCGCCCTGGTGCTGACGCCGGGATGAACGGGTGACTCGCGCCGCCGACCTCCGCCACCTGGCGGACCGGATCGGGGTGGTCCCGGCGTACCACGACATGCTCGGCAACCAGCACCCCACGTCGAGCGATACCCAGGAGGCCCTCGCGGAGGCGCTGGGGTTCCCGTGCGCGGGACCCACCGGGCCGCGCGACCGCTTGGCGGAGATCCGGGCGGCGGAGGACGGACGCCTGCTCGAGCCGGTCGCCGTGCATGTGACCGAGGCGCCCCCAACGGCGGTTGCCGTGCGGCTGCGCGTGCCGCCCGGGCACGACGGGCCCGTCGCTTGGGAGCTGCGCCTGCGGCTCGAGGACGGCGAGTGCACGGTCATCGAGGGCGGCCGCCGTCGCGCCGGCGGCGGGCCGCTGCGCCTCCCGCTGCCGGACCCGCTCGCCTGGGGATATCACCGGCTCGATGGCGCGGTCTGCCTGAACGGACGGGCGCATGACGTGCGCCAACTGTTGATCGTCGCCCCCGGCTCGTGCATGTCGGTGGGCGACCGCCTGGGCGAGCACCGCGCGTTCGGCATCGTGGCCAACCTCTATGGAATCCGGAGCGCCCGGAACTGGGGCGCCGGTGACTTCGGTGACCTGCGCGCGCTCGTGCGCCGGACCGCGGGCTGGCGCGGTGGCTTCGTGGGCATCAACCCGCTCCACGCGATCGCCAACACGGGTGTCGATGTCAGCCCGTACTCCCCGCTCAGTCGCGTGTTCGGGAACCCGCTCTACCTGGAGGTGGACGCGGTGCCCGAGGCGCGCGCCGCCGGCGCCCCGGCGACGGATGCGGCGCTGCGCGACCGGGTGGCCAGCCTGCGCGCCGGTGCCAGCGTGGACTACGAAGCCGTGGCTGTCGTCAAACGCGCCGCCCTTGCGACGCTGCACGCGCGGTTCCAGCGGCGCGGGACGCATCAGCCCGCGGCGCGGCGGGTCCGCGCTTACCGGGAGTTCTGCCGTCGCCACGGCGACGCGCTGGAGCGCTTCGCCACGTTCATGGCGTTGGCGGAGCGGCACGGCGCCGACTGGCGACGCTGGCCCGCGGCGCTCCACGCCCACGACGCGCCCGCCGTGGAGGTTTTCCGGCGCGCGCACCCGGACGCGGTGGACGTCCAACGCTATCTCCAGTTCGAGTTCGACCGTCAGCTCGGCGCCGTGGGCGGGACGGCGCGTACCACGCTCGCGGTGGGTCTGGTGGGCGACCTCGCGCTTGGCAGCGCTCCGGGAGGGGCCGACCCGTGGAGCTTTCCCGGGCTGTTCGCCACCAGGACGCGGCTGGGCGCGCCACCGGACGACTACTCGGCCACCGGACAGGACTGGGGGCTTCCTCCGGTGCGCCCGGAGGCGCTCCGCGAGACCGGCTTCGCCTACTGGATCGCGGTGGTGCGGAGTGCCATGCGCCACGTCGGTGCCATTCGCATCGATCATGTCATGGGACTGTTCCGGCAGTTCTGGATACCGCCGGACGCGGAGGCCCCGTCGGGCGCGTACGTGCGCTTCCCCGAGACCGCGTTGCTCGCCATCCTGGCGCTGGAGAGCCGCCGCCACGGCGTGCTCGTGGTGGGCGAGGATCTCGGGACGGTCCCGCGCGGGTTTTCCCGCACCCTGGCGCGGCGAGGCATTCTCTCCACACGCGTGCTCTACTTCGAGCGGGACGCCCGCGGTCGCTTCAAGGCGCCCCGCGCCTATTCCCCCCGTGCCCTCGCGACCGTCACCACGCACGACCTGCCGCCGCTGGCGGGGTTCTGGCGCGGGACGGACCTCGATCTGCGGGAGCGGATCGAGTCGCTCCCGCCGGAACGGGTGGCCCGCGCCCGCGCCGAACGGGCGACTGCCAAGGAGCGACTCCGGGCGCGATTGGACACCGAGGGACTTCCGCTCGGCGACGACCCGGCCCCGGAGCGGCTCGCCGGAGCCGTGTACGGATTCCTGGCCCGCACGCCGGCTCCGCTCGTCGGGATCGCGCTCGACGATCTCACCGGTGAGACGGTGCCGGTCAACCTGCCGGGGGTGGCGACGGACCGGTATCCGTCGTGGACCCGGCGCAACCAGGTGCCGCTCGAACGGCTGGCCCGCTTCCCGGTCGCCCGCGCCGTACTCACCGCGGTGACGAAGGCGCGCCCGCCCACCCCACCCGGACGCGTATGATGCGCGCGACCTACCGTCTCCAGCTCAGAGACGGCATGCACGTTCGTCGCGTCCGGGAGGGGACGCGGGCGAGCCCGCGACGGGCACGCTGCGAATGGCGGACGCGCTGCGGCGGTTTCCGGTTGCCCTTCTGGTGGCTGGCAAGGGCTAGGATGCTACGGCTGCCGCCGCTCGGCATCGTCCCCTAGAAGCGGAGTGAGACGCCGGTTTACCGGCAGAAGCCGAGCCGCGAGTTCACTCGCGGACCGCGAGCGGCGCAGCTCGCATCTCACGCGGCCTGAGCGCGTTTCCCCTCGAGCGTCAGCCTTCCGCGGGCGGCAAGGTGTCCGGGGGTGGTTCGGGTTCCGCCAGCGCGAGGCGCGCGGCCACCCCCTCCATCTGACGGCGGCGCAGCCGCGCCCAGCCCGGCAAGCGAAGCGCGCCGACGCCGAACATGGCCGCCCCAATCGTGGACAAGAACGTGATGCCGCGGAGCGCGCTGGCATCCCCACCGGTAATGAGTGTCATGATCATCACCACCGCGGCGAGGCCGAGGGTCGCGAGGCCGGTGTTCATGAACACTTGTGCGTTGCCGTTCAACGTCTTCATGCGAATTCGGTCGCCGGTTGCCGCCGGCTCGACCAGCACCTGCAGATTGCCGTTGGTCCATTGCCGAAAGCGACCTTGGGCACTCACCTTGCCGCGCGCATCGAACGTCTCGCGCAGATCGACGACCAGGCGCTCCCATTCCTCCTCGGACAATGGGCGGCCGAGATCGACGGTCCGTCCGACGCCGATGGGGAGGCCGAGGAGCATTCGGGATGCGGGAGCCCCGCTGTGATCCATTGCGCGCGCGGCCTGGGCGACCAGCTCGGCGGGGATCCCGACCTCGCGCCCGATCGCCTGCAAGTCAGCCAGCGTCATGCCTTCGCCGGGCGGGAGCTGACGGCGCGCAGTCTGCTGCGCCTCGGCAGCCCGCTCGAAGATGGCGGCAACTTCTTCCTCGGTGTAGCGGCGGTCGGTCATGGTTGGGGCAAGATCGCAGGAACCGTCTCGTGTGGCAACGACGGCGGACACGCGGTACCGATCGGCTCGGGAGCAGCTTCCGGATCGATGCCGGGGCAGCGTGGCTAGGGCTCGCCCTCCGTGAACATGTAGACGGCGAACGACGCGAGCCAA
>CAYWNR010000374.1:0-4058 GCA_964459705.1 uncultured Gemmatimonadaceae bacterium
CCAGCGACATGGCACTACCGCCCCACACACCAGGCTCGATCTGTCGCTCCGACTCTCGTGCCGCCGGACCAGACCCGAGATCGCGTTCAGGGATTGAAGAGGAAGTGCGGGTTGATCTGCATGCGCAGGGCCGACAGGCGCGCTTCGACCATGCCGGCCTCGAGCGCGACCGGATTTCGCGCGCAGTAGCGCGCGAGCCGGAGCGCAAAGGGCACGTCGCCATCGGGCACGAGGACGGCATCATGCACGTGTAAGCCCGAGTGCTGCCAGGCGAGCATCGCCTCGGCGTCCTCGCACTCGAAGAGCCCGCGTCGCACGAAGAGCCGGGGCGCGGCACGGCGAAAGGCCTCCGTCAACGCGGCCGTGTCGTGCGCGGGCCACGGTACGAACGTGCCATCAGCCCGGAAGCCGCCGTTGGTAGCAATCATATGAATGTCCAGGTGCCAATTCACGAGCGAGCCGTGGGTCTGGATGCAGCCCACAATTCCGGCATTGGTGGTCTGGCCTCGTGGCTGCGATCCGCACCGGGCTGCGCTGGTGCGGTTGGCTCGCGAGCTGGTCGGGGAACGGGGCGCTTGCAGCCGGTCTCGCTCGCGGTCCACCTTGTCCCAAATCCGGACAGTGCCGCGGTCGGTGGTCGACCACCCTGAGTGGCCACAAGTTGTTGTCGCCCAGGCGATTGCCGCTGAATCGCGGGAACGGCACGGATCCTTCATGTCATGCGCACGATGACCAACTCAGGAGCCACACGTGTTGACTGAATTTCGAATGGCAGTTCGCACCATCGTTCGCTGCCCGACCTCACACGTGGGCGTCATCACGTCGTTGGCCATCGGAATCGGTGCCGCCACCGCCATTTTCAGCGTCATAGACGCGACCATGCTGCGGTCAACGCCATTCCCGAACAGCGAACGGTTGGCGGAGATATGGTCGCAAGACACAGTCTTGGATTACTCGATACCCTCGGTACCCGGCACCGCGCTGCCCGAGTGGGAAAAGAGCGGCCTGTTCGACGCGTTGGCGCCTTTCCGCCGACGGCAGGTGCTGGTGGTCGTCGGAGAGGAACCGCGAATGCTGAGCGCGGTCGAGGCCACCGATGCCTTGCTGCCGCTGCTGGGCGCCGAGCCGATAGCGGGGCGGCGGTTGCAACGTGCGGACCTCGAGCCAGCCGCGCCGGACGTGGCGCTCATCAGCGAGGAGTTGTGGCGCTCCGAGTTTGGCGGGCGACGTGGCGCCGTTGGCGAAGTCGTCAGCGTCGACGGGCGGACGCCCACGATTGTCGGAGTGCTGCCCGGGAGCCTCCGGTACCCGGCAGGCGTCGTTTCGGTGTGGCTGCCACTGCGGCCGCCGAGTGCCAGCGCTGCGGCGCGCCCGCCGAGTTACACCGTGCTTGCGCTGCTTTCGCCCGCCCTGACGCGCGAGGTTGCGGCCCAGCAAGTGAAAGCCGTGGCTGGTCGGATCACAGCAGGAGGCCTGGCCACGATCCCGTCGGCGCAGCTGCGTTATTTGAATGATGCGCTGATCAACGCCGACGTGCGGCGCGCGATGTTGGTGTTGGCGGGCGCCGTGGCGTGCCTGCTCCTGGTGGCCTGTACCAACGCGGCCAACCTGCAGCTGGCGCGCTTGCAGGACCGCGATCGCGAGATCACGATTCGCGCCGCACTCGGCGCCAGTCGGATGAGTCTCGTGCGCCTGATGCTGACGGAGAGCATTCTCGTCGCGGTGGTCGGCGGCTTGCTGGGTACCCTAGCCGCGTATTGGGGCGTGGGCGCCCTGATCGCGATCACCCCGCGAGAGCTGAGCGTTTTCAGCTATCGCGAAATCGGTGTGGACCTTCGGGGGCTGTCGTTCGCGCTGTTGCTTTCAGTCGGCAGCGGCATCGTCGTCGCGCTCGTGCCGGCCATCCGCTCATCGCGGCGAGGCGCGCGCCTGGCCCCAGGCGAGCGGTCGTCCACGCCACCCCGGCTGGCGCGGAGTTCGCGCGGCTGGCTCATCGTGGCCGAGACTGCGTTCTCGATGATGCTGCTCATCGGCGCGGGGCTGTTCTTGCGGAGTTTCACGTCCTTGGCCGGGAGCAATCCGGGCTATGAGGCCGACCACATCCTCACGGTGGAGCTCACGGCGCCGCGTGCGCGATACAATACGGCCGCCGCGCGCGAGGCATAGTACGCGGAGATGGAGGCACGCCTGCGATTGGTGCCCGGCATACGCGGCGTTTCCATGTCGGCGGCGCTACCGCCTCGGGGAGGCGCCAAGTTTCCATCGTCGCTGCAGGCCGAAGGTGGCGCGGCGCCGAGCCAGAAGGTCGGGGTGCTGCCGATGATCGTGGTGGACTCGGCGTTCTTCTCGGTGCTCCGCCTGCCGTTGCTGCGGGGCCGGCCGTTTACGGCAGCCGACGCAGAGGGCGGGCCGCCGGTTGCCATCGTGGATCGGGACCTCGCTGCCTTGTTGTGGCCAACCAAGGACGCGCTGGGGCGGCGCTTTCGCATGGGCCCCGACGAACCCTGGCTCACGGTGGTCGGCGTGGCACAGCGGGCCAACCTCGTGGGCGAGACTGTCAGCTATTCGCGGTACGCGGTGTACCGCCCGGAACGCAGGTCGGGCGGAACAGCCGCTCCATCGCGCTCGAGACGACCGGTGATCCGCAACGCGCGGCAGGGGCCGTCCGCAATGCGATCCGGTCGCTGGACGCGCTTCAGCCGATTGATGGCATGGCACCGATGCGGGATGCGCTCTCAGCGACACTGGTGAAGCCGCGCTTTCTGCTGATCCTGATGGCGGTGTTCGCGATCGCGGCGCTCTCGCTCGCGGTGGTTGGCGTGTATGCGGTGCTCGCGCACACCGTCTCGCAGCGCGGGCGCGAGATCGGGATTCGTATTGCGCTCGGAGCGCGGCTGGTGGATATCGGCCGGATCGTGCTGGGGCCGGCCGTCGCCCTCACAGTGACGGGAGCGTTTATCGGAATTGGCGGCGCGCTGGGTCTGCGGCAGGTGATCGCCAGTGTCCTCTACGGGTTCAGTCCCACGGATCCACTTACCATCGCCAGCGTCGCCGCGTTGCTCATCGCGACAGCGGTGGTCGGAATGATTCTGC
The DNA here is from genome assembly GCA_964459705.1 of uncultured Gemmatimonadaceae bacterium. Classification (GTDB taxonomy): domain Bacteria; phylum Gemmatimonadota; class Gemmatimonadetes; order Gemmatimonadales; family GWC2-71-9; genus JAOTWJ01. The sequence goes on from CAYWNR010000374.1 coordinate 3,094, forward strand.
CGGCACGGCGCGCAGCCCTTCCGCCACGCTGACCCGGCCGATTCGTACCACCCTGGCGCCGGCGAGCGTAGCGTACTCGGGCGCCGCCGCTCGGACGAACAACCCGTCGTCAAACTGATACAGCTCGAACGAGGTAGTACCGCACGCGAAGCGCCGGGTCGAACAGCGGGTTCAAGGAGGTGTGCCCGTCGTGCACCAGCGCGACCAACTCCATCAGCGCCACCAGCGCCTGGTCCTTCGCGAGTGATGGCATGCGCGCCCCGGTGGCCGAGACCGCGGAGTCCCACTGCGCGCGCGTCATCCGGTAGAACAGATTCGGGTGGCGGGCCGGCAACTCCCGGCCAATCATGCGCACGTCCTCGCCCCAGGCCGCCGCGTCGAATGCGGAGTCGCGCTGCGCACGGGCACCTCCCGGACGGATTGCGGCAAACAGCAGGATGGCGCACGCGCCGCGCAACATCGGCGTCCTCGTTGTTGGGGGGGTGATACGCTACATCGGAGGTCGACGGCGGTGTCTTGAACGGATGTAACGTGGCCCGGCGGACGGCGCCGGGCGTCACTCCCGTCACCGCCCGCATGGCACGTGTCAGGTGGCTCTGGTCCGCGAAGCCGGCCTGCAGGGCCACCTGGGAAAGCGGCAGCATGCTCGCGGCGAGCAGCCGCTGGGCCGAGGCCAGGCGAACGCGGCGAGCGTATTCCGTCACCGGTACGCCCAGGTGCTCCCGGAACGTGCGCGTAAGGTGAACGCGGTGGACGCCAGCTTCCCGAGCCAGTGCGGCGACCGTCACGGCCCCGTTTACGTCCTCCACATGGCGGCGCACGCGATCGAGCCACAGAGGCGGAGGAGAGGTCTTGCGGTCCAGCCGGCGCTCGAGCTGGGCCAATGGCTCGGCCGACAGCCCGTCGAGAACGATCGCCCGCGCGGGATCGGGCAACGCCACCGCACGATCGATGCGCTGAGCAAG
>CAYWNR010000375.1:0-4042 GCA_964459705.1 uncultured Gemmatimonadaceae bacterium
CGAAGTCGCCGGTCACGTAGTCCACGCCCTTGTGCGCGCCCACGCCCATCACCAGATGCCAGGCGGGGTGATGCGGGACGCGCAGCAGCGCGTCGGTGTAGTCGAGGGGCCCTCGCGAATCGTCGTGCCAGCCGGCCAGGGACAGCACCGGCGCGTTGACCTTGTCGATGTACGTCGTGACCGCGTGGGCGCGCCAGTAGGCATCCAGCGTGGGGTGCGCGATCCAGCGGTCCCACAGCGGGACGTCGCCACAGCCCAGCCGCTGCGGCAAGGTCGCCAGCGGCAGATGGGTGATAGCCTCGCCGATGTCCAGTTCGGCGGTGTGCGGGTCCATGGTCCGGTCGCGCATGAGACAGGCCCAATCGACGTTGATCGGCCCGAACACCATCTGCGAGTACGGCACGATGCGCCACGGGTCGCTCGTCGCGGCCCCGGGCGCGATCGCCGCCAGGTGGGGCGGCGCGCTCACCGCCGCGTACCACGCCAGCCGCCCTTCGTCGGAGTGCCCGATCAGGCCGACCTTGCCGTTGGCGCCGGGGAGCCGCGCCGACCACTCGACCGCGTCGTATCCGTCCCGGATGTCGGTGCTGTAGTCGCCGAAGTCCGCGACGTCGCCGCTGGACTGGTCGCGGCCGCGCACGTGCTGCGCGACGAAGATGTACCCTCGCGAGGCCCACCACCGCCCGGCGGCGTGGAGGACGCGACGGTACGGGGACCGCTGCATCACGACGCCAAACGGTCCCTTGCCCATCGGCCGCGCGATGTAGGTGGCGAGCCGGGCGCCGCCGCGCGTGGGCATGAACACCAGCGTGTCCTCGGTGACCGCGTACTGCGAGTCGGACGCGGCCATCTTCCAGAGCTGGTAGTCGTGCTCGACGACGCCCGGCGTGCCGCGCCGCACCAGCCGGAAGCGGCGATCCACGACGGTGCCGTTCACATACTGAAGCCCGGCGAGCGTGTCGCCGTGCCAGGCGGCGCGCATCAGGGTGGTCGGGTCCTGGGTCAGCAACACCGAATCCCCGTTCAGCGCGATCTCGGTCGCGGTGAGGATCGTGTCGCCGGTGCGCCGTCGGAGCCAGCCGACGTTGCCCGAGTCGCTGCCGGCAAAATGCGCGAAGCCCATTCGGCGCCATCCCTCGAAGCCGAACTTGGGTTTCGCGCTCAAGGCGATGTAGACGTCCCAGTCGCCAGCCAGCGAGGTGCCGCCCGTGCTAGGCGTCGAGCAGGCGCTCACGACCCAGAGGGAAAGGACGAAGAAGGGTGCCTTCGACATGTTGCGCTCCGGTTTCTACAGCGAGGACCTCCAGTCCGCAATCGACTCAGCGACCCGGTGGCGTTCACCTCTTTGCTGGAGGCAAGGGCGGCCGTGATCGCCAGTGCCCAGCCGTCGGAGCCTGGGAATCAGGTGGTCGCGCGCACCGCGTCGTGCAGGAACTCCGGCGCGAAGTCGGCGCCGTTGGGCCAGACGAGGGTTTCGAGTTCCGGATCCAGCGTGAACTTCTTGAAGTACTCGATGTCCTTGAGCGGCTCGAACACTTCTCCCCACAGCTCCGGCAGGAGGTCGACCTCACCCGACGTACCATCCCGGAAGCGCAACCGGATCACATAATCGCGAACGTATTGGGCTTCTATGACATCGTAGTCCATCGCCTACTCCAGGGGCGCAATGGGTTCGATCGCTTCGTGCCGCCCTGCAGCCTCCCAGCGCTCCAGCAACTCCGTCTGGTGCATGGCGGCCCACTCGCGAACGTGCCGTAGCGCGCGTGGAGGAAACGTACCATGCACGCTTCCGGACTGCACCTCGACCGAGGTCTTGTATTTCCCGTACCGGGCGTGGAGATGCGGCACCCCATGTTCCCGATAATGCATGCTGATGACGATGCCGAGGAAACGCGAGATGACGGGCATGGGTCATGGTACGACCCCTCCCGTCATCCATCGTCACCGAAATATTGCCGGACGTGGCAGCCTGTCGCGAGTCAGGGCGCGGTTTGGCGTTGGCACGCGCCGCCCCGTGGAGGAACCGGGGCGTCTGCCGTTCTCGCCTGCGCCGCATTCGCCCGCTCAGTCGCCTGCCGGTTCCTCCGCCGCCACGAAGCGTCGCAGCACCTCGAACTGGATGCTGAACGGCTTTGGGCTAGTGCGCGGCGGACGGGCGGCAACAGGGCGAGGGCGCGCCGCCGCTAGCCGCCGCGCGGCCCCGGTTTCCGCCTGGCGACCTTCGCCTCCCCGACCATGTACTCATGCCCGGACTCGAGCAGTTCGCGGAGCTCCGCGTCCTTCAACAGCCACACCCGCACCAGCACCGACGGGTAGTCCTTGTAGTGCGGGGTGAAGTAGAACACGTCCGGCCGCGCCTTCATCCGGTACTCGCGGTCGATGAAGCTCATCCGCACGCCGAGCGACCCGTCCTCCACGTCTTTCTTCTTCGGGAACCACGCGAACGCCTTGCCTCCCACCTTGAACGCTGGGTACCCGAACGTCGTGCCTTCCTCGACGTCGGGCAGCTTCAGGGCGATCCTGCGCACGCGGCTCAAGTCGTCGGTCCCGGTCATATCCGTGGGCGTCGTGACGGGTGTGGGATCAGGCAGCTCGGGCGGAGCGCTATCGCCCTTCGCCGGATGCCCTCAGATCGATGGCGTCGCGGGTCACCAGGTCGAAGTACGAGGAGAAGCCGCCCGCCTCCAGCGTCCTGACCGGCTGCAGCGTCTGCGTAGCCCAGTATCCTGGAATCGCCGAGGGGTGTTGCCCGCCGAAGTTGGGGAAGTAGCTGCGGATGATCACCGCGTTGGCCGTGGTGGGGAGCGCCTCCACGTTGCCCGCCCACTGCGGGAAAGCCGCCTCCCGCCAGAGGTAGAACTCCACGTTGGAGGTGTAGAAGACCGTGAGCTCAAGGCCCATCTCCCGGAGCACCGAGCCAAGCTCTTTCACGGCGTGATCGCCGGCCAGGTCACCCACCACGGGGATCACCCGGTTGTCCAGCTCGAGCGACCGCACCGCGGCGTAGCGCTCCGAGGTCGAGAGGTACGAGGTCTGGTGTCCCTCCATGTCCGTCTCGGTGACGAGCTGGCGGTAGGTCGGGTAGTACGGCCGCGGCGCCCGTCCGGTGCTGGTAAAGCGCAGCCCCATCCCCGCACGGACGAACGCGCTGTGGAAGCGGTCAGTGGTTTCCAGGTCCTGGCTGTCCAGGGGGATATTGTACGAGCGCACCTCCTGCTCGATCTCCCGCCGCAGCGCCCGGACGGTGGCGCTGTCCGCGGGAGTGGTGTCCAGGTACGCGACGATGTCGTCGATTCCCCGGGCCCGCCACCCGACGGTGTCCGGTGCCGGCCTGCCGAGGAGCCCGGCCAGGAACTGTATTCTGGTGGGTGCCCGCTCGAAGAGCGCCTTGAAGAGGAGCTGCTGGAGGAGGTTGTCCCTCCGGATGTCGATGATGAACGCGATCTTGGGCTCGATGGCGGCGATATAGGAGAAGTTCTGGTCGGGGCCCACGCCCGCGTAGGCGCCGCCGTGCCCGCCGATCCGTTCCAGCGCCTCCAGCACCTTGAGATAGCCTGTCTCGTTGGAGATGAGGTTGTCGGTGTCGAAGTAACCACTGGGCTCGGAGATCCGGGCCGACAGCGCCGCGAACGCGGAGTCGGGTATGGGCTCGCCCGGTAAGGCGCCCGACATCTCGCGAGTCCGCGTGTTGCCGCCGACACACGCCGCGGCCGCCACCAGCAGCACCGTGGCGAGGCGACGGCCCCGACCCGCGCCCGTGTTGGTCATCGCGATGAGAAGCAGCGCGCACGTCCTACTTGAGCCGCGGCTTTGTCGACCGCGGCGCCTTCTCACACTCGGGCCACGTGTTCCCGCCGCCGCGCCGGCTGAACCGACTAGGCTGCGAGGCGAGGTCCACCCGGTCGAGCGGGATACGCGCCGGGTCCTCCGCGGCCGCGTAGGCCAGCATTGCCGTGAGCGTCGCGTTGTAGCGGAGATCGTCGAAGACGACCTTGTCGTACGTATCGCGTTCGGTGTGCCAGGTCGTGGTACCGTAGTCCCA
>CAYWNR010000376.1:0-4039 GCA_964459705.1 uncultured Gemmatimonadaceae bacterium
CCGGTACGGTCGCGCAGCACTTTGACGTCTTTTGCCGAAATCGCCGTCGTCATCTACTCCCTTGCCGTCCTCTCTCTGTCCTCGTCTGCTCGGGCGCTCCCCGGCCGGGGCAGCGCCTGATACAACGACCGCCACCCCCCAGCACCAGTTCTCTGCGCGGCGAGCGGCGGTCGTGGAGCGGGCTGGCGCGCCCGCGTCAGCTCTGCTCGTCGCTCGTGGTGGGCTCGCTCACCTCGGTCGCCGCGACCTCACCCGTCTCGCTCTTCAGTCGGGCGGCAATCGCTTCGGGCTTGGGGCGCCGCTTCCGGCGCGGCTTTTTGCGCCGCCGCTGTTCATCGGACTCACCCTCGGTCTCCACCTCGGTGCTGTACGTATACGCCTCGCCGTCTTCGGTCGCCTCGCGCAACGGCACCTCGGCGCGGGCCTCCGCAATCACATCCACCAACGCGCGGGTGATGACCGCGACCGATCGGATCGCGTCGTCGTTCCCCGGAACCGGCACCGAGATGAGATCGGGATCGGCGTTCGTATCCACGATGGCGATGACCGGAATGCCGAGCTTGTTGGCCTCCGCGATCGCAATGCGCTCCTTCTTGGCATCCACCACGAACAGCGCGCCCGGCAGTCGGCCCATCCGCTTGATGCCCTCCAGGTAGCGGTTGAGCTTCTCCCGTTCCCGGCTGATCAGCAGCTGCTCTTTCTTCGTGAAGAACTCGTACGCCCCTTCGTCCTGCGCCTGCTCGATTTCCTTCAGGCGGCGGATCTGCTTCTTGATGGTCTGGAAGTTGGTCAGCGTCCCGCCCAACCAGCGCTCCGTCACATGGAACGCCCCACAGCGTTCCGATTCCGTCTTGACGATCTGCTTGAGTTGCTTCTTGGTGCAGACGAAGAGGATGCCTTCACCCTTCAGCACCACGCCGCGCAAGAGCTCCTGCGCGCTGTGGAGCTGGGTGAGGGTCTTCTGGAGATCGATGAGATAGATGCCCGAGCGCTCGGCGAAAATGAACCGGCGCATTTTGGGATTCCAGCGCCGGGTTTGGTGTCCGAAGTGGACGCCCGCCTCGAGCAGATCTTGAAGCAACGGCTGCGACATGAAACCTCGTTTGGGTTAGGACTTCCACCGCGTTCATCCCCGGCGCCGATCCGCTCATGGCAGACACCCTTCGCCGGGTCCCGCGGTGTGCGTTGACGTTCCCTCGCGCTCCGCCTCCCGACTAGCGCTTGGAGAACTGGAATCGCTTGCGGGCCCCTGGCTGTCCCGGCTTCTTGCGCTCGACCGCGCGCGGGTCGCGGGTCAGCAACCCGTGCGCCCGCAGCTTCCGCCGATGCGTTTCATCCGCCAGCACCAACGCCCGCGCGATCCCCAGCCGCACCGCACCCGCCTGCCCAGCCTGGCCGCCGCCCGAAACGCGAGCCTTCACGTCAAACGCCCCGAGCGTGTCGGTCGTTTGGAACGGCTGCTGGATGTGGAGGACCAGCGATTGGCGAGGGAAGTAGTCGCCAAGGGTCCGCCCGTTGACGCTCCATTTGCCGGAGCCGGGCGTGAGATACACGCGGGCGACGCTCGTCTTGCGGCGGCCTACCGCGTGCCAGCGGAGTTCAGGCTGCACGGTCATTCGACGTCCTTGGTGAGCTTCAGCGGCACCGGTTGCTGCCCGTGGTGCGGATGCGTTGGTCCGGCGTACACCCGGAGCTTCCGCCGGAGCGTCTGGCGCCCCAGGGTGCTCTTCGGCAGCATGCCAAAGACCGCTTTCTCGATCACCCGCTCCGGATGCTTCGCCATCATGGTTGCCGCCGGCGTCAGGCGCTCATGGCCCATGTAGCCGGAGTGCCGGAAGTACTTCTTCTGCTGCATCTTCCGGCCCGTCAACCGCACCTTCTCCGCGTTGACGACGACGACGTAATCGCCCCCGTCCATGTGCGGTGTGAAGGTGGGCTTGTGCTTGCCGCGGATGATCTGCGCCACGCGACTGGCGAGCCGACCGAGAACCACGCCGTCGGCATCGACGACGTGCCACTGGTGCTCGATATCGCGAGGTTTGAGGGTATACGTTTTCATCATCGTCGTGCGTTCAATCCACGTAACTCGGGAACCCGTAAGTCCAGACAGCTTTTAAAGCTAGGAGGCACGATCGTCGTGGTCAACCCCGCTCGACACGTCCGCGAGCGGGGTCCCCTTGGCAACCGCCTCTCCGGCGCGAACGTGGACGGCCGAGACCACGCCCGCGATGGGAGCCGTGAGTTCGTTCTCCATCTTCATGGCTTCCAGCACCACCAGTCCTTGCCCCTTGGCCACGGGGGATCCGCGCTCCACTTCGACCCGTAACACGAGCCCGGGCATCGGCGCGTTGACCGTGACGTGCCCACCATCCGCCCGGCCGGCGGCCGTCATCTCCTGGAGCCGTCGCGTGCGCTCGTCCACGACCCCGGCCTCCCACAGGTCTCCCCCGCGATAGAGCTGCCAGCCGGCTTCGTGCCGCACCAGTGCGTACGCGTCGACGCGGCCATCGGTGGTCAGGAGTCGCAACGGACCACCGGGAATCGCGCGGAGCTCGGCCTGCACCACCTCGCCATCAACCCACGCCTCGCCACCGCGGATCTCGACCTCGAACGCGCGCCCCCGAATCGTGACGGTGTATTTCACGCGGCCTCGAGGCAGGCGAGCGTCTCGACGTGGCTCGTCTGCGGGAAGAGATCGTAGGCCGTCACCACTCGGAGACGGTACGTCGGAAGCCGCGCCAGGTCTCGGGCGAGCGTGGCGGGATCACACGAGACGTAGGCGACCCGCCGAGCGCAGCCCCGTGCGGCCAGCGCTTCCAACCCACGCGTCACGCGGGCATGCACGCCCTCGCGCGGCGGGTTCAGGACCACGCTGCCGGGATCGGGGAGCCGATGCAACGACTCTTCGACCCGGGCACCCAGGAACCGAGGCGCCGGGCTCGCGGAAGCCGGTTGCGCCCGCGCCCAGTCCACCGCCGATTGATCCGCGTCCACACTCCACACCTCCGCTCCGGCGGCCGCCACCGTCCTCGCGGCGTCCCCCAGCCCGCCGTAGAGGTCCCACACGACGGCCCCCGGACGGGCGTCCAGCCACGCGACCGCGTCTTGCCGAATCCGATCGGCGAAATCCGGGTTCACCTGCTGAAACGCGAGGGCGGGAAATGCCGAGCCCGCACCGAACACCACCCGGGCCGCCCCGCCCTCGGGCTTCCACCATATGGTCGTCCCATGGGGCAGCATGCGGGCAATGGGCTCCGCGTCAAACGGCAGGGTGCCTCCGCGAAGCGCCACGTGGCCGCCGCCGGCCCGGTCCAATCGGAGCATGATCTGATCGATGCCGGCGGGGATGGCGTCGGGAACCTGCCGCACGCCGTGCAGGAGCCCGATCAGGGACGGTTCCGTGATCGGGCAATCCGCCAGGTCGAACACCTCGCCGGGACGGTCGAACCGGTGGAAGCCGATGCGGCCGTCGACCACGGCCAGGGAGATCTTCGTGCGATACCGCCACGGCTCCGGCGCGGACACTATGGCGATCTCCTCGACGCCCCGGCCGCCGAGCCGCGCCAGGACATCTCGCACGATGGTCAACTTGGCGGATTCCTGGGCTGCCAGACTCAGGTGCTGGAGCTGACATCCACCACACGCGTCCTCCCCGTAATGCTGGCAGGTTGGGACGACCCGATCCGGGCCCGGCCGCACGAGGTCGCGCACGCGGCCGCGCGCCCACCGGCGCCGTCGCTCGATCACGTCGACGTCCGCGACGTCACCGGGGGCCGTCCGGGGGACGAACACCGTCATGCCATCCGGCAGCGTCCCCACGCCATCGCCGCCCGTGGCAATACTCCGGATGGTCACCTCGCTCACCGGAGGCCTCGCAGGCGCGCCGCCCGGAGCCACGCACTCTCTCCCGACGCGCCTGGTGCTCCCGAGTCTCGCGCGACCGACACTTGGCGGGACTCGTGCTCCGCCAAGGCCGTTGCCAACGCCGCGCGACGGAGCGCGTGCGGATCGGGCGGCGCATCGAGCAGGGCCTGACCGA
>CAYWNR010000377.1:0-4032 GCA_964459705.1 uncultured Gemmatimonadaceae bacterium
GATCGGGAATGCCGACCGCCGCCACCGTGCGCCCACCGCGGAACGGGCCGATCATGCGATAGTGGAGTTCCTTGAGGAGCGTGGTATCGGCGATCTGGGCGGAGAGCAGGGACGGCAGGAGAGCTAAGAAGAGCAGCGGGGCAGAGGGGCAGAGACGCTGCCGGCGAGATCGGATTGGCACGTCAGACTCCTGTTCGAATGCCGATTTCAGATTGCAGAGTGGAGAATGGGATTGGAGAGTGCAGAATGTCGAACGGGAATGCAGAATCGAGAATGCAGAACAGGGCGATCGATCGGCAGTCGGTCTGCACTTTCCACTGTGCGTTCCCATTCTGCATGCTGCAATCTTCACTCTGCATTCCCATCCTGCAATCTCCACTCTGCAATCACAACAGCGTCCCCGTCAGGAAGACCTTGGCCACGCCGAAGTAGATCATCAGGCCGCTGACGTCCACGAGGGTTGCGACCAGGGGGGCGGAGGCGCTCGCGGGGTCCAGGTTGACGCGGCGGAGCAGGAAGGGCAGCATCGAGCCTGCGAGGCTGCCCCAGAGGACCACCCCCACCAGCGAGCAGGCGACCGTGAGCGCGAGCAGGAAGTAGTGGGCGCCGTACATATGGCCGACCCCCTGCCACACCAGGATGCGGGTCAGGCCGATCGAGCCGAGGACGATGCCGAGCACAAGGCCGGCGACCACCTCGCGCCGAAACACCCGCCACCAGTCGCCGAGCCGCACTTCCTCCAGCGCCATGGCCCGGATGACCAGGGTGCTCGCCTGCGATCCCGAGTTGCCGCCGCTGCTGATGATGAGCGGCACGAAGAGGGCGAGCACCACGGCGTGGGCGATCTCCCCTTGGTACGCGGCCATGGCGGTGGCGGTGAGCATCTCGCCCAGGAACAGCGCGGCCAGCCATCCGGCCCGTTTCTTCACGAGGGCCGCGAGGCCGACGGTGAGATAGGGCATGCCGAGCGCTTCGGTCCCGCCGACCTTCTGGATGTCCTCGGTGGCCTCGCTCCGGACGACGTCCGCGAGGTCGTCGAAGGTGATGATGCCTTTCATCCGACCCTCGCCGTCCACCACCGGGAGGGCGAGGAGGTCTTCGTCCACGTAGATCCGGCCGACCGCTTCCTGATCGAGGTACTCCGAGACCGTGACGGGGTCTGGATGCATGATGTCCCGTACGATCCGCTGCTCGCTGGCCTGGAACAGCTCGCGGAAGGAGAGCACGCCGAGGAGGTGCTGTTGCTCGTCCAGTACGTAGGCGTAGTAGATCGTCTCGACGTGCGGCGCCTGGCGTTTCAAGTAGGGGATCGCCTCCGCGACCGTCATGGCCGGTCGGATGCGCGCGAAGCGCGGGTTCATCAGCCCGCCGGCTTCGTCCTCCGCGTAGGCGAGTAACGCGCGGACCTCGGTGCGCGTCGTGTCGTCCAGCAGGCCGAGGAGCGTCGCCTGCTCCTCGGGCGAGACCTCGCCGAGCAGGTCCGCGGCATCGTCGGGCGCCAGCGATCGGAGCCACAGGCGGTGCTCCGTGGTTGGCAGCGTGCGGAGCAGCGCCGCCTGCTCGCGCGGATCGAGGCTCTCGAAGAAGTCCTCCCGCGCGTCGGACGGGAGCGCTTGGAACGCGGCGACGCGTTCGTCGTCAGACAGGCCCGGCCAGGCTTCCCAAAGCTCCTCGGCCGTCTGTCCGGTCGTTTCGGCCATGGTCTCCGCTCCGATGGTGGAGGGCGTGCAGCGTGTGGCGCTCGTAGCTTGTGACGTTCTTGTTCGCGAGTCGCTCGATCCTCACGCCGATCTCGCGGGGTTGGAAGGGGTGAAAGTGATATCCGGATCTCCTCGCCGCCACTACTGCCATTGGTGGATGGGGCAAACCCTGGGCGGTCCAGATCGTCCCGCGGTTCCAATCCGCACCACCATCTTGCCCCAAAAACCCGGACGTCCTAATTTGCCAATTCGGCTTTGTCCGGAAACCACAGGAGCCTTGTCGAGCCTCATGCGATTCCCCATCTGCGGCACCAAGGGCACGCCCACCCCCCGTCTGGGGGGTATGCGGGCGTTTCCTGGGATTCGTGTGCCCGTGAAGGTCGGCTACGACTCCCGCGTCGCCACGGGCGACCCGCACTGGAGGAGCTCACCCTAGAAGTGTAGGACCGCGTCTCGCGTGATCCGGCCTTCCGGGTGGCTCTCAAACAGAGAAACCCGGAAGGCCGGACCCGTTTTATGACGCGACAGACGCAAGACCAGCACATCCTCGAGCGCTACACCGACCAGCCCGCTCGGCTGCCGGAGGAGCTGCGCCCCCAACTCGAAGCGGAGCTCGGGGGGGACATCCGCCTGTACGCCCTCGCCGACCTCGACGCCGACCTCCGCCTCGCCGAGACGTGGGTCGCGCTGGGCGATGCCAGCGTGGCGCTCGCCCGGAGGGACGCGGTGAGCGGCGTCTGGGCAACCGCGGGCTTTGCCCGAAGCACCGTCACCGCCGTGCGGGAGACGTCGGGGCTCTCGAACGGCGTGCTGACGGTGGAGGGCGCACCCGGCGAGCCGCCGCTCGCGGTGTTGCGCTACACCCAGCGGCAGCGCCGTGCCATGGAGAACCTGCGGTTCGTGCTGGACGAAGCGCTGGGCGGGCGAAGCGTGCCCACCGGAGACGCGGACGCCATGTACGTGGGCGGCGTCGCCGGGCCGGTGCGCGAGGCCCAAGCGCTTGTGGCCGGTCGTGAAATGACCGTGCTGCGGCGACTGCTCGGCTACCTCAGACCCTACCGGCGTCAGGTAGCGCTCGGTATGGCGGCGGCGACGGTGATCACGGCCGTGAGCCTGGTGCCGCCACGCCTGGCCGGGTACCTGATCGACCGCGTGGTGCGGCCGGTGCAGGACGGCGCGCTGCGCTTGGATCGCGCGGTCCACGTGGCGTGGCTCGCCGTCGCCGCCATGGCCCTGGTGTACCTCGTGCGCCAGGCCGCGGCCGTCGTGCGCCTCAGGCTCATGTCGGTGATCGGCGAGTGGGTGACGCGCGATCTCCGGCGGGAGCTGTACACGCACCTCCAGCGCCTGTCGCTCTCCTTCTTCTCGCGCAAGAAGACGGGCGGGCTCATCACGCGCGTGACGTCCGATACCGACCGCCTGTGGGAGTTCCTGGCGTTCGGGTTCGTGGACGTGTCGCTGTCGCTCGTGATGCTGGTGGGCTTGAGCGCGGTCCTGCTCACCCTCGACTGGCGGCTGGGGCTCGTCATGACGGTCCCCGTGCCCCTCTTCTGCTGGATGATCTTCCGGCACGGCGAGGGGATGGAACCGTTGTTTCTGCGAGCGTGGCGCAAGTGGTCCCGCTTGACCGACGTGCTGTCGGACACGATTCCCGGCATGCGAGTGGTGAAGGCGTTCAACCAGGAAGGGAGGGAGACCGAGCGGTTCAGCACACGGAACGCGGATGTGACCGACGAGATCAACCGGGTGCACCACGTGTGGACCACGTTTTGGCCCGCGCTCGTGCTGCTCGTGCACCTCACGACGCTCGGTGTGTGGGTGTTCGCGGTGCCTCGACTCCTGGGCGTGGACGCGCCGGGGCTGTCGGCGGGGGCGTTCGTGTCGTTCCTGCTGTATGCGACGATGTTCACCGCCCCGATAGAAGTGATCGGCCAGATGGCGCGGATCATGAACCGGGCGACCACGTCGGCGCACCGCGTGTTCGAGGTGCTGGACACGGAGCCCGAGCTGACCGACGACCCGCACCCGGTGCGGCTCGAGCCGGTGCGCGGGCACGTGGTATTCGAGAACGTGACGTTCGGCTACGACGGCGTCCGGCAGGTCGTGCGCGGCATGAGCTTCGACGTGGCGCTGGGCGAGATGATCGGGCTCGTGGGTCCATCGGGTGGTGGGAAGACGACGGTGATCAACCTAGTCGCGCGGTTCTACGACGCGACCGGCGGACGAGTGTTGGTGGACGGCGTGGACATCCGGCGGCTCGACTCCGGTCACTACCGCCGGCAGGTGGGGATCGTGCTCCAGGACCCGTACCTGTTTCACGGCACGGTGCTGG
>CAYWNR010000378.1:0-2286 GCA_964459705.1 uncultured Gemmatimonadaceae bacterium
TACGGGTGGTCCGTCAGATCGTGACGGAGAACGCGCTGCTCGCCCTCGCGTCGGCTGCGGTAGGCGCGTTCCTCGCCTGGATCACGGTGCGCGCGATCCGGGCGGAGGGTCCAGCCCAGATCCCCCGACTGAACGAGCTGGCAATGGATGGGCGAGCATGGTGGTTTGCGCTGCTGGCGGCGCTGTGCGCCGTGCTCGTGTTCGGCGTGGTGCCCGCCTTCCGGCTCGCCCGCGAGACGTTCGCACCGCTGCGATCGATGCGTGGGAGCTCGGGATCCGGGAAGTCCGGACAATGGCACCTTCTGGTAGGGCTGCAAGCCGCCCTCGCCGTGATCATGCTGGTGAGCGCGGGCCTGCTCGTGCGGAGTCTCACCAGCATCCTCACGCAGGATGCCGGGTATGTGCGCGACCACGTCCTGACGGTCAGCCTCCCGCTCCCGCAGGATCGGTATCGCACCTCCGCAGACCGCGTGAGCCTGATCGACCGCCTGGTGGGTGAGGCACAGACGCTGCCGGGCGTGCAACATGCGGCCCTGATCAACCAACTGCCGCTCCAGCCCGGCGCGCGGCGCGCGCCCGTCCTCATCCCGCCATTCACCGACCCGGAATCGCCGGAGGAGTGGGACGGGATCGCGGGATTCCGCGTGATCACGCCCGATTACTTCGCGACCCTGGGTATTCCCCTGCTGCGCGGTCGCGGGATCGAGGCGTCGGACCGGGAAGGAGCGCCGCCGGTGACGGTCGTCAATGCGTCCCTGGCCACGCATCTCTGGCCAGGCCAGGACCCGATCGGCAAGCAGATTCGCGCGCTCTACGACTTCCGCGGTGAGCTCATGACGGTGGTGGGTATGGTCGGAGACGCTCGGGACTGGCGGAGCGAGCGGCAGTACGAGATGTATGTGTCCGTCAGCCAGCGCCCGGAACATGCGTACGCACCGTACCTGGTGATGCGGGTTGCAGGGGATGAGACCAGCGTGGCCCACGCGCTCCTCGCGAGAATCCGCGCAACGGACCCCGCTATCCCCGCGGTCGCCACACCACTCGAGCACGTCTTCCGCAACACCATTGTTGAGCGTCGTTTCACGACGGGTCTAGCACTCACGTTCGCCGGACTGGTCCTCGTCCTGACGCTGGTGGGGATCTACGGAGTCGTGTCGTATGCGGTGGCGCGCCGCACGCGCGAGGTCGGGATCCGCATCGCGCTGGGTGCCGAACCGCGACGCGTGGTGCGGCTCATCCAACGCCGTACACTGCTCCCGGTCACCGTCGGCGTGATCGTGGGCCTCACAGGGGCAGCGCTGCTGTCCGGCTCCCTGCGTGCCCTACTCTACCAAGTCGCGCCCTATGACCCGGCGACCTTCGTGGCGGGCGCGCTCCTGATCATGGCAGCCGCGTGGCTCTCGAGCTACCTGCCAGCAAGCCGTGCCGGGCGCGTCGATCCGAGCCTCACCATGCGAACCGAATAGCCGGGGAATAGGGTCGGAACGTACCGGCGTGCTTGGCGAGGAGGAGGTTTCCTGATGAGACGACATGGTGTTGGAACTTTGGTCGTGCTGGCATTGCTGTGGATACCTGGGTGGGTCGGCGCACAGACGGCGGACTTGCCCGATCTGCACGAGCGGATGTTCATCGCGTCGCAACTCCATACGGCCATTCAGATGCACTTCGCGCACTGGGAAGGCATTCCAAACGTGGACCTGGACTCCGCCTACCGTGCGTACCTCACGGAGGCCATCGGTGCGGAGACTCGGCTCGAGTGGACCCTGGCCAGCATGCGGTTCATGGGCACGCTACGGAACGGCCATTCCTGGTTCGTGGACTATGGACTGCGGAGCGAGTTGGGACGCGGCCTGGGATTCCGCCTCCGCTACCTGTAGGGGAGATGGGTCGTCACAGAGAGTCACGTGGATGGACTCGCTGTTGGCAGCGTCGTGCGCACGATCGACGGGCGCGCCTTCGAGGCGTTCTTTCTGGAGAAGCGCGCGTACATGACGGCCTCCACGGCCGATATGCCCGGCACGTCCTCCCGAGCGATCGTTACGCGGGTTTCCTGTTTCCCATGCGATTCACCCTCGAGACGGCCGACGGGAGCCGTGTTGTGATCGATCGAACGGGTGCGTATCAGCAGACACCGGAGGGGGAAACCGAGGGGCGCTGGCTCGTCGAGGATCGCGTGGGCTATGTGCGTATCCCCTCGTTCGCCGATCCCGGGTTCCAGAGCAAGGCGCTGGAGTACGTCGCCCAATTCCATTCGGCCGAGGGCCTGGTGATCGACGTGCGCGGGAA
>CAYWNR010000378.1:2386-4000 GCA_964459705.1 uncultured Gemmatimonadaceae bacterium
GGGATCAACCCGATTCGGCGGCTTTCCGTGGCCGGGTGGTCATCCTCATCGATGGGGGCTGCGCCTCCGCGTGTGAGGACTTCATCGTGCCCTTCAAGGACAACCACCGAGCGGTCTTGATCGGAGAAGCAAGCGCCGGGAGCTCCGGCCTTGACGCCGTCTTGACGCTCCGGTCGCAAGCTGGGAGCAGCTAACGAACTCGAGGTAGCCATGCATACCGCTCGGCGGCGAACGGCGGGTCGATCGGCACTTCTCGTGGCACTCTGGACGCTCATGCTGCTGAGGCCCCTCGCCGCGCAACAGCCCCCCGAAGTCGGATCGCGAATCCGCGTATCGTTGGCGCAGCCGCGGTCCCACCGCCTGGTCGGCATCCTGTTGGAGTCGCGCTCCGATTCCCTCCGCGTGGAACGTTCGTCGGACGACGTGCGGGCCATCTCCCGAAGCGCCATCGAACGTCTCGAGGTCAGTCGTGGCCGGCACTCGAGGAAGGTCCTCGGCGCACTGATCGGGCTTGTGCCCGGGCTCGCGGGCGGCTTGCTCGCCGGTACGACCGCCCACCGCGAGAGTCAGTTCATCAAGGTCGACGATGCCGGTGTCGTGCTCATCACCGCGATGGGAGGTGCCTTGGGTGCCAGCCTGGGATCGCTGATCGGCCGTCTCTTCCACGTCGACCGCTGGGAAACCGTTCCGGCGGCGGCATGGCAGCCCGAGGGTCGCTTGCCCGTGCGTCGCACCCCCATGACGGTCGGGTTCTCGGTCTCCTTCTGAACGCGTCGGTGGAGGGTCGGGAGCGAGGATGGTCGAGCGCCGGGTGCCACCGAGCAGGCGAGCTCGGTCCTACGGCTGCAGCATCAGCGGAGCCGTGGCGAAGTTGACCAGCGCGTCCACGCACCAGACCGTCACGGCGCGGAACTTCGTCAGATCCACGTCCTTGGGTACCGCGTAGGTCTGGCCGCCGCTGGTGGCCTTGAGGGTACCGAGGGAGATCGTCTCGTTGTCGAGCACGGTCTGGTTGTCGGTGGCGTCGGGCGCGGCCACCAGCCAGACCTCGAGGATCGGGCCGCCGGTGGTGGCGAAGTCCGTCTGGAACCGCAGCGTCTTGGCGCTGTCGGCGCTGACGGATAGCTCGACGCTCCCCATTCCTGCGTGGGCCACCGGGTGGAACGTCCCGACGTAGCGGCGGACCACGAGAGCGCCCGGGTCGGGCGGCGTGATGCTGGGGTCGGCCGGCGACGATCCCGAACACGCCGCCAGCGCGACGGCAAGGGTGGCGGACGCAAGGCGGAGGGTCACGGCGACCCGTTCACCAGCCGCGCATCGCTTCCGTGACCGCGTACGCCGGCCGGATGTCCACGGGCACGCCGCTCAGTCTGTCCAAGGCGGCCTGCATGTCGGCCGGCACGCTCCCATACCGGTCCAGGAACGCGCCGGCACCCTCGTAGTCGCCGGTGGCCTCGAGCGTCAGATACCGTCCCGCCAGCGTCGACATCGCGGCCGGCATCTTGTCGAAGTCCACCGAGAACGTCCCGCCGGCCGAGTCGTACCGGATGGCACCCTGCTCGCGCAGGAAGTTGAACTGCGTCATGCAGCCCTTCCCGTGCGCTTCCGTGGCGC
>CAYWNR010000379.1:0-3996 GCA_964459705.1 uncultured Gemmatimonadaceae bacterium
ATCAAGGTCAGCGGCCCCGGCCAACACGCGTCGGCGAGCACAGTGGCACCTGGTGAGAAGAACAACCCAGCCCGCTCCGCCATTGCGCGCGACGATACCAGCAGCAAGAACGGCTTGCCTTCCGGCCGGCCCTTGAGGGCCGAGAGGGCGGCGATGTCGGTGGTGACGGCGCGCGACCCCACGCCGTACACCGTCTCCGTGGGGTACGCGAGCAATCCACCGGCGCGCATGTGCTCGGCCACGCGGGGGAACGCCGCCGTGCGGTCGGCCGGCTCGACAAACGGCAGAACGGTCACGTGGTGGCCAGCGCCTCGGCAACCGCGAAGTCGTCCGGCGTCGTGACTTTGATGTTGGTCGTGCGCCCGGGGACGAGCACCACGACCCCACCGGCGGCCTCCACCAGCGCCGCGTCATCGGTGGCATCGAGGTCGCCGGCCGCGCGATACGCATCCTCCAAGAGCCGGCGCGGAAACCCCTGGGGGGTCAGTGCCCGCCAGAGGCCCGCCCGGGGCTCGGTCCCGGAAACGCGACGTCCGTCCGCGCTGCGCTTGAGCGTATCGCTCACCGGTACGGCCGCCACGGCGCCGGTCCCCTGTTCCGCCGCGGCAATCACCGCGTCGATTTCCTCCCGCTCCACGAATGGACGGGCCGCGTCGTGCACCAACACGATCGTGCACGCAGGATCGAGGGCCGCCAGCGCGGCGCGCACGGACGCGGCGCGGGTGCTGCCACCGGGAACGACGCGCAATCGCTCGCCGAGCAGCGGGGCGAGCCACGTGGGCGCCGCGTGTGCCGCGTCGGCCGGGAGCGCCGCCACGATGGCGCGGACGCGCGGATGCGCGGCAAACGGGCGGATGGCGCGCAACAGCATCGGCACGCCGGCAATCGGCCGGAACTGCTTGGGGAGTCCCGATCCCGCACGTTCCCCCTGCCCCGCCGCCGGGAGCAGGACGCCCACGTCAGGCTGCGAGGCGGCCACCGAGATCGGCGACATGCGTGAGTGGAACCAACTCCAGCACGCCGCCCGGACGCGTGCGCGCGGACACGAACGCCCGCCGGAACCCGAGTCGGTCCGCTTCGGCGAGGCGGCGATCGATGGCGCCGACGGGCCGGATCTCTCCGCCGAGGCCGACCTCTCCGAGGAACAGCGTATCGGCTGGGAGCGGCCGATCGGTCAGACTGGAGACCAGCGCCGCGACGACGGCGAGATCCGACGCCGGCTCGACGAGACGGACGCCACCGGTGACGTTGACGAAGACGTCGAGATCGTGGAACGGGTAGCCCCCGCGCCGCTCCAGCACGGCGAGCAACACCGCCAGCCGTTTGTGCTCCAGGCCGGTGGCGACGCGTTGCGGCGTACCGAAGCCCGCCTTGGCGGCCAGCGCCTGGATCTCGATGAGCACGGGCCGCGTGCCTTCCATCAGGGCCGTGACGGCGGACCCGGCCGTCTCCGCTGGCCGCCCCGCCATGAACGCCGCGGACGGATTCGCGACCGGTTCGAGTCCGGCGGATGTCATCTCGAAGATGCCGACTTCATCCACCGAGCCGAAGCGGTTCTTGACGGCGCGCAGGAGGCGGAACCCGCTGGCCGGCTCGCCCTCGAAGTAGACCACCGTGTCCACCATGTGCTCGAGGGTTTTCGGACCCGCGATCATCCCGACGCGCGTCACATGGCCCACGAGGACGACCGTGGTCCCCGACGTCTTGGCGAAGCGCATCAGCCGCGCGGCACACTCCCGCACCTGTCCGACGTTCCCCGGGGCGCCGTCCAACTCTTCGGCATAGGTGGTCTGAATCGAATCCACCATGACGACGCGCGCCCCGACCGCCGCCGCGTGCGCGATGATGGCGTCCACCCGCACCTCGGGAAGCGCCAACACGCGGCCCGCGTCTTCCGCGATGCGGTCCACTCGGAGTCGGATCTGCTCAACCGACTCTTCGCCCGTCGCATAGAGGGTGGTGATCCCCGCCGCCTCGAGTCGGGCGGCGGCTTGCAACAGGAGCGTGGACTTCCCCACCCCCGGCTCTCCGCCGATCAGCACCAGCGAGCCGGGCACGAGGCCGCCCCCGAGCACGTAGTCGAACTCGGAGAGTCCGGTCCGCAACCGCGGCAGTCGCGTGCTCGAGACGTCCGCCATCCGCACCGGCACCGGATCCCCCGCCGCCACCCGCCGGCCCGCCAGCCCGCCGGCCCGCCCAGTCCGCTCGACGATCTCCTCGACAAGCGTATTCCACGCGCCGCACTCCTCGCACCGGCCGGCCCACTTGGGATGCTCCGCTCCGCAGTCGGCGCACCGGAACACCGAGCGCCGCTTAGCCGCCATGCTCGCCGTCCGCGTTGCGCGCGGTGAAGTTGTCGAACCGCGTGTACTGCTTGAGGAACGCGAGCTTCAGCGTGCCGGTGGGGCCATTCCGGTGCTTGGCGAGGTGGACCTCCGCCACGCCCTCTTCCGTGTCTTCCTTCTCGAGCTGGGCCGCGTACATCTCGGGCCGATAGATGAAGATCACGAGGTCGGCGTCCTGCTCGATGGCACCGGAATCCCTCAGGTCCGAGAGCACGGGGCGTCGGTCGCCACCGCGCTGCTCAGGGGCGCGAGACAACTGCGACAGTGCGACCACGGGGGTCTGGAGCTCGCGCGCCAGCGCCTTGAGCGATCGCGAGATGTAGCTGATCTCCTCTTGCCGGCTCTCCGGGCGTCCGGTGCCGCGAATCAGCTGCAGGTAGTCCACCACGATCAGCCTGATGTCGTGCTCCGCCTTGAGCCGCCGCGCCTTGGATCGCATCTCCAACAGCGTGAGTGCCGGCGTGTCATCGATCCAGATGGGCGCCGTGCCCAGGAGCCCCGCGGCCCGCGAGAGCTTCGGGTAGTCATCCGGGCGGAGACCGCCGCTCCGCAGGCGGTGCAGGTCCACGAAGGCTTCCGCCGCCAGCAGGCGTTCCACCAGCTGGTCGCGCGACATTTCCAGCGAGAAGACGGCCACCGGGATCTTGCCTTCCAGGGCCGCGTTGGCCGCGACGTTCAGACAAAAGGACGTCTTCCCCATCGACGGGCGGGCGGCCACGATGATCAGGTCGCTGCGCTGGAAGCCGTTGGTCTTGTCGTCCAGATCCTTGAAGCCGCTCGCGACCCCACGGGCCGACTCGTCGCCGCGGTCGCGCGCCTCGATCCGTTCCATGGCCTGCCACATCAGCTCCTTGATCCGAACGACTTCCTGCGTGCCACGCTCGTTCGAGACCTCGAACACCTTCTGCTCCGCCTCGTCCAACAACGTGCCGACTTCCTGACGTCCTTCGTAGGCCGCCTGGACGAGCTGCGTCCCCACCTCGATCAGCCGGCGGAGCAACGCCTTGTCGCGCACGATGCGCGCGTGGAACTCGACGTTGGCCGCCGTGGGCACGCTGTCCAGCAGCTCGGACAGGTACTCCACTCCGCCGGCCGCGTCGAGGTCGCCGCGGCGGTCGAGCTCGTCGCGCAGGAGCAGCGGATCGAGCACGTCCCCGCGATCGAGCACCTGCGCCATCGCCCGGAAGATCCGGCGGTGGGCTTCGCGATAGAAGCTCGTGTCCGTGAGCACCTGGACGGCTTTGAGGCCCGCGTCCTGGTCCAGCAGCATCGCTCCCAAGACCGCCTGCTCGGCCTCGGGACTCCACGGCGTGCGCCGGAGATGTTCCTCGCTACCGGTCGAGAAGCTGGCGGGCGATGCGGACGTCATCCCAAGTCGGCCGTTTCCAGTTCGGGTTCCGTAGCAGCGCCGCTGGATGATAGGTCACGATCAGCGGAGTGCCGCGGTAGTCATGCACGCGATTCCGTAACGCGCCCAACGCCCCGCGCGTGCGGAGCAGGGCCTCGGCGGCCGTCGCGCCCATTGCCAGGATCACCTTGGGACGGATCAGGGCGAGCTGCCGATGCAGATACGGCATGCACGCATCCATTTCATCGCCCTGCGGCTTCCGGTTGTCCGGGGGACGGCACTTCACCACGTTGGCGATGTACA
>CAYWNR010000380.1:0-3978 GCA_964459705.1 uncultured Gemmatimonadaceae bacterium
TTGGTGGAGTTCTCCGACCGCCACGTGGTGGCGACCCAGTGGGCCACGGTGAGCCCGGATGGCTCTCCCGCCCACCATCGCGTACCAAACCTGTCGCTGATCCCCCAGGGTGATCCCATGCATATACCAAACACGCAGGTTTTCGGCGTATATGCACTATATATCGATCACACATCTTGCTACAAGGTCGTCCAGCGACTATGATAGGATGTACTATAAACAGTGCAGGTTGATTCACAAGGACCAAAAATGAGTGATATAAAGTACATGTCGGCTCCTGATTCTGAGATCCTGACGGATCTTGGAGCCCGATTGGCGGCACTCCGGAAGGCTCGAGGCCTCACACAAGCTGAGGTGGCCACGCGCGCCGGCTTGAGCCGGAACACGCTCTACCGGGCCGAACAGGGCAATAACCCCACGCTTCAGACGGTCATTCGGCTGCTCCGCACGTATGGCAGGCTAGCCGCTCTGGAGTCGTTCATCCCGGCGCCAGAGATCTCGCCCATGGCGCGGTTACGCGAGCGGCGGGGAGCAATCGGTGCCTGACGAGCCGCGGATCCGCGCCGAGGCCGAGGTGCGGTTGTGGGGGGAGACCGTCGGGGCGCTGGTGGAGCTGGAGAGCGGCCGCGTGCTATTTGAGTACGCCGGCGCGTTCCGGCGGCGCGGGCTCGAAATCTCCCCCCTGCATTTGCCGACCGCGCAGGCGGGACCGATCAGCTTCGAGGAGCTCCGTCGTGCGCCGGCCTTCGAGGGCCTGCCCGGTGTGTTTGCGGACGCGCTGCCGGACGCCTTTGGGAGACGCGTCATCCGCGCGTGGTACGCCGCGCGCGGGCACACCGAGAAGGCGCTGAGCCCGGTGCAGCGACTGCTCTACGTTGGGGAGCGTGCCATCGGGGCGCTCACCTTTCACCCTGCCGAGGAGATTCCGACCCGCGCGGCGGAGCTGGAGTCGCTGGAGATTCAGGCACTCGCGCAGGATGCCCAACGCATCGTCCGCGGTGATGCCGGCGTCACGATTCCGGAGATCTATCGGATCGGCTCGTCTGCTGGAGGCAGACGTCCCAAAGCCATCGTCCACTACGATCCGGCCCGACGCACCATTCGCTCGGGTGGCCTGTTGCCCGAGGCGGGGGAGACTCCTTGCATCCTCAAGTTCGACGGCATCGGCGACGACGAGACCGATGACAGACTCGGGTCCCCGCAGGCCTACAACCGTGTGGAGGCGGCGTACGGCGCCATGGCCCGCGCGGCGGGCGTGACGATGTCGGAGATCGAGGTCCTCGAAGCGCACGGGTACGCGCACCTGCTCGTGCACCGGTTCGACATCCGGAACGGCGAGCGCCTCCATCAGCACACGTTGGGTGGGATCCTGCACGTGGACTACAACGTTCCTCGGAGCAGCTCGTACGAGGAGTATCTCCGCGTCATTCTACGACTGGGACTGACGTACGAGGCACTGCGCGAGGCGTACCGGCGGATGGTGTTCAACGTGATGGCCGTGAACCAGGACGACCACGTCAAGAACTTCTCATTCCACATGGACCGAGATGGTGCGTGGTCGTTGACCCCCGCGTACGACGTCACCTTCGCGCATGGAACCGGGTTCACCGCGACGCATCAACTGCAGGTCCGGGACAAGGCCGCCGACATTCGTGAGACCGACCTGCTCGCGGTGGCCGCGGAGTTTGGCGTCAAGCAACCGCAGCGCGTTCTGGAGCAGACGCGCGGGGCGATTGCCGATTGGGAGAAGTACGCGTCGGACTATGATGTGCCGCGCGCGGCGGTCTCGGCGGTTCGGAAGGAACTACAGGCCAGGGCTAAGGTGCTGCGCGGTGACTGAACGAAGTCGTTCCAACCGCCTAATCAGTTGGCGACGATCCCGCACACGCGGCGCGGAATCGATGACGCCTTTCGTCTCGGGCTCCGCCATCCTGGGCCATGCGCGCTACTTGCTCCCTCGGCCGAGGAGACCCGATACTATGGGCATGTCCGTCACGTACCGCCGCTTCACCGTGGATGATTTCCACCGTATGGCCGAGACCGGCATCCTCACCGAGGACGACCGGGTCGAGCTGCTCGACGGGCAGGTGCTCGAGATGGCCCCGATCGGGCCAGCTCATGCCGGCTGCGTGAATCGGCTCACGAGGCTCTTCACGCGGCTCACGGCGGGGTCGGCAACGGTCAGTGTTCAGAATCCGGTGGTGCTGAGCGCGCGGTCGGAGCCACAACCAGATCTCGCCATCCTGCGATATCGGGAGGACGGGTATGCCGAGGCTCATCCGAGCCCGGGTGACGTGCTCCTCGTTGTCGAGGTGGCCGACAGTTCGTCGCAGTCCGACCGCGCCGTGAAGGTCCCACTCTACGCGGCTGCCGGCATCGGCGAAGTCTGGCTCGTGGATCTCGACCGAAGAAAGATCGAGATTTGTCGTGATCCCACGCGGGAGGGCTACCGGGACGTTTGCACGGTCGGGACCGTCCAGACGATCACGCCGCTGCGGCTTCCGCACGTTGCGATTGCGGCGGCCGAGATCATCGGCCAGGGGGTCGTGCCGTAACTCAGCGCGGCGTGCCCGCCGCGTGGGCGAGTTCGTAGAGGACGTCGGGGTCCAGGTCGGCGCCGTTCGGCCAGCGGATGGTGCCCGCGTCGCGGTCGACCACCACTTGCGCGAAGAGCGCCGGATCGCGTAGCGCAGCGAACACGCCCTTGCTCCCGCGGATCCACCGAGCAAGATCGACAGTCCCACGTGATCCGTCCGCGAAGGTCAGGTCGACCACGAAGGGTTGCTTGGGGCTGGCCGCTACGATTCGCGGGTGCATCGCTACTCCAAGGGAGCGATAGGCAGCGGCGGCTCATCGCTGTGTAGCCGTCGCCAGTTCTCGAGCAACTCGCTTTGGTGCAGTGTAGCCCACTCTACCACGAGAGCCAAGGGACGCGGCGGCAAGTTCCCGGACAGGAGACCCACTGGATCGATACGAACTTGTGCTTCCATGCTGCCGTAGGTGGCATGGAAGTGGCATGGCTCGTGATCGAAGAAGTACATCCTGATCACGATACCGAGGAACCGCGAGATCTCGGGCACGGCACCGAGGGTAGTGGGCGAGACGTGGACTCTCGTCACCATCCCCTTGCCGTCCGTGGTGAAATCGCGCGGGCGGTTGACTAGTGCACGTCTGTGGTTGGGCGAACGCCTGATAAGCGTGAGGTCAGTGGTTTAACTCCACTCAGGATCATGGGACCAGACACCCAGACCGTAAGGCAGCAAGCAGACGGCTAGGCGGTTCGGTGACTACGACTTACAGGCTCTGTCACCGACAGCGACCGCCGCGGGCGTTTTCTTGTCCATCCCGGTCGTCTCCTGCGGTCGGTGCCCTGGTGAGGATGGCAGTGTGGCTTCATACTAACATTCGGCCCCCGCCATGAGTGCCTTTCGGCTAGCCAGAAACTCGCGCATGCTTGTCTCGTCCGCCCGCGTGTACAGTCCGCGTCACCCAGTCGGAGGCAGGAGTACTTGTCATGACTGCTGCACAAGCTTCAGGCGCCGCGACAGCTCTTGACCGGGTAGGTCATCTCCTGGGACCCTTGCTCTGTATCGCGGTCGCCGGCTGCGGGCTTCAGTCCGAAGCCCATGTCACTCGTGCCGATTCGGCGGGCGTCGAGATCGTCACGAACGCTGGGACATCCAAGAGACTCGGCTGGCAGGCTGATACGATCCTCGTATTCGGAGGCAACGAACAGGGCCCCGCCGGCTTTTACAGGGTGCGCCAGGCCCTGGTCGACGTCGATGCCACAGGGAAGATCCTGGTCCTCGATCCCAGCGAACATCGCGTAGCCGTGTTCGATGATCAGGGACGTCCCGTCCAGGTCATGGGACGCGAGGGAGGAGGTCCGGGTGAGTTCCAGTGGCCGATAGCCGTTGCCGCCACTGAAGACGGCGAGGTGAGTGTTCAGGACGCTGGGAAAGGGACGCTCGTGTGGTT
>CAYWNR010000381.1:0-3977 GCA_964459705.1 uncultured Gemmatimonadaceae bacterium
GCCCTGGTGAACGCCACGTTGAGCCCCAGGCTCTCCAGGAGGTCCGAGAGCTTCGGGCGGCAATACGCCGCATAGGCGGTGGATCCGGTCCGGGGGGCGGTCATGTCAGCCGTCCCCACGCGGGCCGCCGCGACAGCTCGGCATCCGCGCGACGCTCTCTCACCGGTACGCGACGACGCCACGCGAGCACCACTGGGAGCAGCGCCACGTCGGCCGCGAGCGCGAGCAGAATGGTGAGCGAGCTCAAGAGCCCGAACTCCGACGTGGGCATGAAGTCCGAGAGCCCCATGATGGCGAACCCGCCCACGAGAATGAGCGAGGTCATCACCATCCGCAGACCGACCTCGGACAGCGCGTCCTCGCACGCCAGCGCGCGCTCCATGCCGCGGCGCCGCCGTTCCTGGTACGCGTGGACGTAGTGAATCGTGTCGTCCACGGCGAGCCCCACGGCAATGCCCGCGATGAGCACCGTGGCCAGGTTCACCGGGATGTGCCACAGGCCCATCAGCCCCAACACCACGGCCACCGGATAGAAGCTCACCGCCATCCCGAGCGCCGCGAGCCACGGCGAGCGGAACAGCATCGCGAGGATGACGAAGCACACCACGCACACGATGGCCAGCGATTGCCGCTGGGTGCGGATCACCCCGTCGTCCATGTTGGCCCACAGCAGCGCCGTTCCGGTCGGCGTCAGGTGGACGCCGGACGGCAACACCGTGTCGGCCAGCGCGCGAATGCTCGGCAACAGCGCGAACAGACGCTGGCTGCTCGGATGATCCATCATCACGATCAGCTGGAGCTGGTTGCCCTGATGCGACAGCATGCCGCCCATCGTCGTCACCTGATCGCCCATGGCGCTCGGCGCGTCCGCCATCGCGAAGGGGGAGAGCACCGAGTGGATGCCGGGCAGGGACTCCAGCTCCCGCGCGAACGTCTGGAGTGGGATCCAGTACTGCGGCGCCAGGAGCATGGCGCCGTCGGGCAAGCGCAGCACCAGGTTGAGCGGATTCTGGGGGAACCCTTCGCGCTGCAACACCCGATAGTCCTGCGGCACGCGAGTATGCGACCGGAAGAACTTCACGTAGTCCGTATCGGCCTTCAACGACAGGAGCCCGACGAGCGACACACCTCCCGCGAGGAACGCCGCGACGATCCACCGGGGGTGCCCGTCCGCGAACGCCCACCACCGACGCAGGAGCCGCTCGCCCCACTGGGCCGCCGGCAGCTCGCTCCGTTGGGTGGTCCGCCACAACACCACGAGCAGCACGGGCGCGCCGGTCATCGTCAGCATCCAGGCCAGGGCGATGCCGCCCGCGCCGAACACGGCCAATTGAAAGACGGGAAGCACACTGCTGCCCGCGAACGCGAGGAATCCCGCAATGGTCGTGAGGCTGGTGCCGGCGCAGGGCCAGGCGATGGACTTCACCGCACGGGCGGCGGCGGCGGGCCCGTCGCCCACCTCCGCGCGCACCGCGTGGAAGACCTGGATCAAGTGCACGGCGTCAGCCACCGACAGCGCGATCAGCACGGTCGGCAGCATGATGGTCACCATGTTCAGCGGATAGCCCGCCGCCAGCAGCAGGCCCTCGGTGATCACCACGGTGCCCAGCGCCACACTCAGCAGCACCGCCGTGTCCCGGACGTTCCGGAAGACCAGCGCTCCAAGGAGCGCCACGAACAGCGCAACCAGAGGGAAGAAGAGGAACATGTCCCGGCGGGCGGAACGGTTGAGCTCGCCGTTGATGACGGCCGTGCCCGCGACGCGCACCGTTTCGATGGTCGGAAACGCGCGCGCGGCCGCCCGAATCTCGCTGACCAGCGCCTCGCGATAGCCGTCCTGCCGGTCGATGTCGTTCGTGACCTGCACGAGCAACGCCTCGTACGGGCTCGCCGGATGGGGCTTGAGGAATTTCCGGACGAATGCGCTGCCCGGCGGAAACAGGGACGATGAGAGGACCCGATGGACCTGATCGATGCGCTCCAGGCGCGCCGCGAACTGCTGCCGATCGGCGGCGGCCTCGGGGCTCTCCCTGCCCTGCCGGAGGGCCACCAGGATCCACTCACGGCCCCCGAAGTCGCTCAGGAACTGCCGGTAGTCGGCGAGCGCCGGATCGGCGGCGGCGAACCACACGCCGACCGAGTTATCGATACGGAATCCGCGGACGGCGACCCCCAGGCCCGCTACCGTCGCCACCAGCCAGGCGGCGAGAATGGCCCGCCGAACGCCCGCGCGCGCGAACAGGCGGGACTTCCCGGCTGGCGTTTCGGTGGTAGGCGAGGTTGGAGATTGCACGGTTGAGCACCTTGTCAGTGACTGCGAACAAGGTCCGACAGGGGCGTCAAGGCGGCGTCAAGACGCTGGCGGGGGCCGGGATCGGAGATGCGAGGGGATTGATGGGATGAACGGGATCGACGGGATGCACGGGATGCACGGCCCCTCCCGGTCGGCCGGGATTGACGCGGGTGGTCACGACGTGCTTTCCTACGGTCCGATATGCCTGTCGGTCATCGCTGCGCTCGACTTCCCGCCCCCCGGCGGCGCGGGTCCGCCCCGAGGTGTCGATCGTGAGCGAACGGGTGTACTACCGGCCGAGCCGGCTGGCCCGCAGGTTCTGGCCGATTACGTCGTATCTCGTGACGAACATCTGCGTGACCTTCCTGTGGATCTTCTTTTTCGTGCTCAACCGGACCGTGGTTCGCGGCCGGGAGCACGTCGGTGACGCTCGCAACACGTTGCTGCTATCGAATCACCAGTCCATGATCGACAGCTTCGTGATCGGGTTGGCGGTCTACTATCCGCAGTCGTGGATCAAGCCGCACCTGCTCCCGTGGAACCCCGCCGCCGTCGAGAACTTCTTCCGCGGCTGGCTGCTGGGCTGGCTCTCGTACAACTGGCGCTGTATCCCCGTGCGCGAAGGGCGGCGGGATCCCCGGGCGCTTCGGCGCCTGGTGGACGTGCTGCCGCGCGGGACCGTGATTCTCTATCCCGAGGGGACGCGGACCCGTGACGGCTCGGTCGGGCCGGGCGCCCAGGGGGCGGGCATCGTCGCGCTCACCACCGGCGCCCGGGTCATTCCGGTCGCGATCGACGGCATGCGCGAGATCCTCCCCATTGGTCGCTCCGTGCCGCGGATCTTCCGGCGTATCAGCGTCACCTTCGGCCCGCCGATCGCGTACGCGCCCCGCAAGAGCGACACCCCCACGCGCGAAGAGGCGGAGACCCTGGTGCGCCGCGCGATGACGACGATCCGCGAGCAGTTGGAGGACATTCGGCAGGGAACGACCGCTCGAGCGCGACAGTCGACCGAAGCGTGAGGCCGCCGGCCCGGTGCGGCCGCAGACCCTCCCCTTCCCCACCTTTCGTAGCAGAATGCGACCTCGCGGCCCGCGCGTGGCGCACCCGTGCAACGGCCTTGGTATCTCAGGTGTCTGAGAGAGAGATTGCAGGAGACCGTGAGGCGCCACGAGTGACATCGCATGATTGATCCTGCCGCACGCTTGGCCCAGGCCGTGGCCGGCCGCTACCGCATTGGTGACGCGGTTGGTCGGGGCGGGATGTCGGTGGTGTACCGCGCGGAAGATCTACGTCACGGTCGTAGCGTGGCGATCAAGGTCTTTACCGAGGCGGTCGGCCGCGGTGGGAGTGACCGGTTCCTGCGGGAGATCGGTTTTCTCGCGCGGCTCAATCACCCGCACATCCTCCCCTTGCTCGACTCCGGCTCCGCCGAGGGGTTGCTGTACTATGTCATGCCGCTGGTCGAGGGCGAGTCCCTCCGCGAGCGCATGACCCGGGAGCCACGGCTCACGGTGCAAGAGGTGGTCCGGCTCGTGGTGGAGGTGTGCGACGCGCTGCGCTACGCGCATGCGCAACAGATCGTGCATCGCGACATCAAGCCCGAGAACGTCTTGCTCGTGGATCGCCACGCCGTCGTCGCGGACTTCGGCGTCGCCCGCGCGCTGCACGCCGGCGATACGGG
>CAYWNR010000382.1:0-1458 GCA_964459705.1 uncultured Gemmatimonadaceae bacterium
CGCTTCTCGATGGTGCCGAAGCTCTCGTCGGCCGCGAGGATTCCCTTCCCCTTGGCAACGAGCGCCCGCGCGGTGGCGGACAGGTCCTGACTGGCCATGGCTACCGTACCTCATTGTGAATCAAGAAGTTAGATACTGCGACCGCGCCTGCCGGCCGGTCGGGAACCGTTACAACTCGGATGCCGAAAAAGTACCGGGCGACGGTGGTCACGGCCAGTCAGGACGCGCCCACGCACTACCTTTGGGGCACCATGATCGTCCTCGATCCGATCGGGACCGTGCGCAGTCCGTACTCCGACACGTCCCAGATTCCCAAGGGGCCGGGCGCCAAACACGATGTGGAGGGCGTGCTGGAGATCGACCCTCGCTTCGCGGAAGGCCTCACCGACATCGAGGGCTTCTCGCACCTCTACGTGCTGTGGGTCTTCCACCGCGCCGAGGGCTTCAGCTTGCTGGCCCACCCGCCGACCGACACCCGGCCGCACGGCGTGTTCGCCACCCGCGCCCCGCGCCGCCCGAACCCGCTTGGGCTCACGGTGGTGCGTCTGCTCCGTCGAGAGGGCAATCGTCTCGTTGTGCAGGGCGTCGACATGCTCGACGGCACGCCCATCGTGGACCTCAAGCCCTATCTGAGCAGCGTGCCGGAGGACGAGCTGCGGCGCGGGTGGCTGGGCGATGCGGAAGCGAGGCCGGGCAA
Organism: uncultured Gemmatimonadaceae bacterium; assembly: GCA_964459705.1. Classification (GTDB taxonomy): domain Bacteria; phylum Gemmatimonadota; class Gemmatimonadetes; order Gemmatimonadales; family GWC2-71-9; genus JAOTWJ01. The sequence continues at coordinate 698 of CAYWNR010000382.1, forward strand.
GGAGGAACGATGACGGACGGGCACGGACTCGGTGAGTCGCCGTCCGTCCTCGGCCTTCGTCGTCCCTGGTCGCCCGTCGTCGTCCCGCGTCGTCCTTCGTCGTCCTTCGTCGTCCTTGGTCGTCCTTCCCGCGCTAGCGGCCTCGTCCCTCAGACCGCACATTGCAAGGGTCACCTTCCAGGGTGTCCCCATGACGCGCCTCGTGAGACGGTACGGAGCCCTCCTGTTCCTGTCCGGCATCGGTGGCGCTGTGATGCTCGCCTCCGCATGCGGCGGCCCCACGCTGCCATCGGAGCGCGTCCCCGCCTGCTGGGGCTCGCGACCGACGCTCCCAACAGCGCGCAGAGCGGCGTGGGCTTCACCCAACAACCGATCGTTCAGCTGTTCGACAAGGACACGCTCGAGGCGGCGCGGAGCGACGTCGCGGTCACGGTCGCCATCGCCACGGGGACCGGCGCGCTCGGCGGCACGACCACCGTCCAGACCGACGACGACGGACGGGCCGTCTTCAGTGACTTGGACCTGAGCGGTACAGTCGGGACCCGCACCCTCGTGTTCGCGAGCCCGGGCCTGACCTCCGTTACGTCCGGCACCATCGCCCTTCAACCCGGCCCCGCCGCCGAGCTCTCGCTCGTGACGTCGCCAAGCTCCACCGCGAAGAACGGGCAGGCCATCGCCCAACAGCCCGTGCTGCGGGTGAAGGACGAGGCCGGGAACAACGTGACGACGAGCGGCCAAGTGGTGACGGCGACCATCGCCAG
>CAYWNR010000382.1:1558-3969 GCA_964459705.1 uncultured Gemmatimonadaceae bacterium
GGCGCGCCCTTCACGGGCGGCAACCTCATCGCGGACCCCGACGGCGTGCTGGTGGGCTTCGTCTCCGGCACCGAGTACAACTCCCACAAGAGCGCGAACTTCGCCACCAACCGCAGCGGGTACTTTCACTACGTTCTGCTGCCGCACCGATACGACACGAACAGCAACAGCTCGGGTCAGGCCGAGCTGCCCGGCGACGACATGATCGTCTCGCTCCACTGCGCCGGAAGCGACCACAACGTCGCGCACACCATCATGCACGAGCTGGGGCACAATCTGCTGCTCCGACACGGGGGGTTCGAAAACCTCCCCAACTACAAACCCAACTACAACTCCGTGATGAACTACCGGTACCAGTTCCCGGGTGTGGACAACAACTGCACGCCGCCGGGGGACGGGGTGCTGACGTATTCGACGGGGACCCACATCGATCTCGACGAGAACAACCTCGACGAGACCCAGGGAATCTGCGGGAATCCACCAGGCCCCCCGTGGGATTGGAACGGGGACGGCGACTCGGTGGACGTCGGGATCGCGGTGGACATCAACAAGGATGGCAGTGGAAACCCCGACGGCATCGTGCAGATCCTCAAGGACTACAACGACTGGGCGTTCCTGGTACTCGACGCGGGCCTGCCCGGCAACGACGTCGCTGGAATCGCGACCCAGGAAGTGGTGAGCTGCACGGCGCCCGTTCCGCCGCCACGAGGCCGGCGACCGCAACGGTGAGCGCGTCCAACGGTGCGCGAGCCACGTTGCACGCCCTCGCACTGGGCGCGGCGCTCGCCTGCCCCCTGGCGTGCGCGCGCCCAGGGGCGCGGGCTGAAATGTCACGCGCGACGCCGCACGTCGTCCGGTTCGCGATCGAGGTCGGCCCGGCGGTCACCGGTCCCGTCTTCGTGCAGCTGAACGACGAGGATCCCGGTGTGGGATGGCTGCGCGCCTCGCGGGGCGGCACCCGGGTCTTCCTGCAAGAGCGCTGCGCCATCCCGGACTGCGGCGCCGAACCGGTCGTCTGCGGCGCGGCGATTCCCTTTGTCCAGAACATCGCCGGCCCCGGCGCCGCCCGGCGAGTCGAGTTCGCGTGGGACGGCTTGATCAGCGTCGTCGACTCGGTCGCGCGGTGCGAGACGCGGCGCCCCGCGCCACCCGGTGAGTACGTCGCGCGGTTCTGTTACTCCCGCGAGGCGGAGTTCCCGGCGGGCCCGGACTCCACCCGGGCCGCACCGGGACGCCTCCTGCGTCCGATCTGCGTTGAGCGGACGTTCACGCCGGAAGATACCGAGGTCGTGCTGACCATCTGAACGGCGCCGCTGTCGCGGTCGCTCAGTCCACGAACGCCCACAAGAGCCGCCGACTCTTCCGGTCCAGCGCCTGGGGATCCGGCACGTGGTACAGATCCCCGGCCACGTCCCGAATCAGGATCCCACCGCCCGGCAGCTCGCGCGGCCAGTCGTCCAACCGCGTCTGGAACCGCCGCGGCCCCTGAACAGTGTCCACGCGCCACCCGCGGATCTCGACTTCTTCGTCCACCTCGCGAATGGCGGTCACGCGAAACACGAACCCGGCCTCCGCGAGCGCGGCCTCCAGCGCGGCCCGCGACGTTCCGTCCAGGTCGCTGAGATCGGCCACGAGCGCGAACTCCTCCTCCTCGTCGTCCCGGAGCGACACGAAGCGCGCGGGCTCGGACCACGGGAAGCAGCGCCGCACCGAGACCGCCCGCGCCTCGCCCTTCCGCTCCGCCCACAGCCGGCCGTCGGGCCGTCGCGTGAGACGCAGCTCCCCCTCCGGCCTCCCGCTGTGCTGCGCGATGGTCTTCTGCGCCAACCCGACAGTGCTCATGATGCCTCCCTCGGTTGAAGTGCCGTCAACTCCTGCGCTGCCCCTCGGTCCCCCCTGACCAACCGCTCGCCACCTATCCCTCGGCCGGCCGTCATGCCAATTCCCGCTGCAACGTGTACAACCGCCGGTACACGCCGCTCGGCAACGCCAAGAGCTGCTCGTGTGTGCCGGACTCGACGATCCGGCCATCCTCGATCACGAACAGCCGGTCCGCGCGCCGCAGCGTTGAGAGCCGGTGCGCGATGGCGAACACGGTACGACCGCGAATCAGCCGGTCGAGCGCCTCCTGGATCTCGTACTCGGTCTCCGTGTCCACACTGCTCGTGGCCTCGTCCAGGATCAGGATCCGCGGGTCGTTGAGAATGGCCCGCGCGATCGAGACCCGTTGCCGCTCGCCGCCCGAAAGCGTGTGTCCCCGCTCTCCCACGACGGTGTCATAGCCGTGCGCCAGCTTGCACACGAAATCGTGCGCATTGGCCGCGCGCGCGGCGTCGATCACCTGCGTGAGCGTCGCCTCCGGACGCCCGTACCGGATGTTCTCCAGCACGGTGCCGTGAAACAGATACGGG
>CAYWNR010000383.1:0-3964 GCA_964459705.1 uncultured Gemmatimonadaceae bacterium
TCCAGCTGCGCGTTGGTGGCTTCCAGCTCCATGAACAGCTCGAGCACCTCGTTGTGCACCGTCAGCGCGCGCTCGTCGGGTCGGTCGATCTTGTTGATCACGACGATCGGTTGCAGGCCCAGCTCCAGTGCCTTGCGGGTCACGAACCGCGTCTGCGGCATCGGACCTTCCGCGGCATCCACCAACAGCAAGACGCCATCCACCATCCGGAGAATGCGCTCGACCTCGCCACCGAAGTCCGCGTGACCGGGCGTATCGACGATGTTGATCTTGGTCTCGCGCCAGTGGACGGCGGTGTTCTTGGAGAGGATCGTGATGCCGCGCTCCCGCTCGAGCGGGTTGGAATCCATCACGCGCTCGTCCACCAGTTGATTGGCACGAAACACCCCCGCCTGGCGGAGCATCTTGTCCACCAGCGTGGTTTTTCCGTGGTCCACGTGGGCGATGATCGCGATGTTGCGCAACGACACGTCTAACTACCTGACAATCAACCGGTTACAAAACATTGCCGACTCGTGAGCGGCGCATTCTACCGGAGCCCGGCCGCTGACGCAAGCTACAACGAACGGACCAGCACGGACGGGGACGGACGAAGACGGAAGACGAGAGACGATGAGGGGCGACAGAGGGGAGCGTGGCTCGCGGTCTCGCAGGGCAGCCGGGAGCCCTCGTCCGTCGACGTCCGTTTTCGTCTTCGCCCGTTGTCTCATACCGACACCGCTTCCTCGCAGCGCCGGTCAGGCTCGAGCTGGATCGTCACATGGTGAACGCCGAGTCCCGCCAGCCGCTCGGACGCGGTCTGCAGCACATCCGCCGATCGGCTGGTGTCGTGTACCACCGCGTGACCGGTCATCGCGACGACACCGCTCGTCACCGTCCAGACGTGCAGATCGTGGACGTCCGACACCCCATCGATCGACTCCAGTTCCTCGGCGACGCGTGCGAGCGAAATGTGGCGCGGAGTCGCCTCGAGCAGCGTGTCCACACTCTCCCGGAGAAGGCGGATCGAGGAGACGGCAATGAGCAGGGCGATGGCCACCGACGCCAGCGCGTCCACCGCGGTCCATCCGGTGAAGAGGATCACGACACCGGCGCCCACTGCGCCGACCGAGCCGAGCAGGTCCCCGAGCACGTGGAGGTAGGCTCCTCGCACGTTGAGGGAGTGGCGATGACCGGCATGCAGCACGCGGAGCGTCACGGTGTTCGCGAGCAGCCCGGCGACGGCCACGCCGATGAGGATACGCGGCTCGACCGCGGGCGGTGCCGCGAGGCGGGTCACCGCGTGCCAGAGAATCGCGAGCGAGAGGCCGATGAGCACGGCGCCATTGATGGCGGCGGCGAAGATCTCCAACCGCAGATACCCATAGGTCCTGGTGGCCGTGGCGGGGCGCTGGGCCAGACGTGCCGCCATGGCCGCGAGCGCCAGGGATCCCGCGTCGGCGAGCATGTGACCCGCGTCGGCGACGAGGGCCAGCGAATTCGCGAGCCAGCCACCGGCCGCTTCCACGACCATGAACACCACGGTGACAGCCAAGGCAAGGACGAGTGCGCGTGAATGCCGCCCCGCGCGACCCGTGTGGGTGCAATCGACGGCGCTGATCGAGGGGTTGGCGCTCACGGCCGTGCTCCCGCCACGCCCGCCGGTCCGCCGGCCCGCCGGTCCGCCAATCGCGCCGCGAGCGCGACCGCCGCGCGCAGCGAGCCGGGGTCGGCCACGCCCGTCCCCGCGATGTCGAACGCGGTTCCATGATCGGGAGCGGTACGGATGATGGGCAGCCCGAGCGTGACATTCACCGCCGTCCCGAACGCCGCCACTTTGATCGCCGTCATCCCCACATCGTGATACGGCGTCAGCACCGCGTCAAACTCGCCGCGCAGGGCGCGGACGAACACGGTGTCGGCGGGAAGCGGGCCGACCGCTCCGAGCGCGGCGGCCGCCGGTCCGAGAACGGTCTGGTCTTCGTCGCCAAACAGGCCACCCTCGCCGGCGTGCGGGTTGAGCGCGCAGAGCGCCAGGCGCGGCGTCGGCAGGCCCCACCAGGCGCGGAGCGCCGCCAAGGTGACGTTCCCAACGCGCTCCAGTCGCTCGCGCGTCACCGTCCGCGGCACGTCCCGCAAGGCCAGGTGCGTCGTCGCGAGCACGACCCGCAGCCGTTCGTCCGTCAACATCATCGCCACGTCCGGCGCACCGGTCAGCGCCGCCAGCCACTCCGTATGACCGGGATACGGCACGCCCGCTTCATGCAACGCGTGCTTCTCTGCCGGTCCCGTGACGATCGCGTCGACGTCCCCCGCCAACGCGAGCTGCACGGCGCGTTCCACCTGCGCGCGGACGAGCAAGCCCGCCGCCACCGCGTCGCCGCCGAGCACGGGATACTCGACCGTCGCGCCGTCCCACGTCGCCACGCGGCGCCGTACGTAGCCCGCCGGCGCATCACCCGCCTCGACGTGCGGCCCGGGCAGGAGATCCAGCAGGGCCACGGGCCCAACGGTCACGACTTCGACATCGGGAGGGAGATCCCGGAGCACCTTCGCCGCGATTTCCGGCCCAATACCTCGCGGGTCGCCGATGGTCAGCGCGATGCGCGTGGGCATGGCACCTACATGCGGATATCGACGTAGGTCGTGCGGCGGAGCTCCTCGACGTAGCGGCTGACGTCACTCTGCTCGGCGAGCACGCTCCGGATGCGGTCGTACAGCTCTTCGTACGTGTACTCCCCTTCCGGGCGTGCCCCCACGAACAGAATCGCGGCGAAGCGCACGCGTCCATCTTCATCCACGCGGACCGGCCCGATGATGTCCCCGGGGAGGGCCCCCTGCACGGCGGTCCGGAGCGACGCGGGAAGCGCCGCGGGGTCCACGTCCTCGAAGAGGGATTGGTCCAGCGGGTCGTGATACTCGCGCACGATCGAATCCACCGGGGCCCCGGCGCGCAACGCCTCCACCGCCGCGCGGGCCCGTTGCTCCGCCGCGGCGATGTTCGAGTCCGTCAGCGCGGGCGCGAACAGGATGTGCCGGGCGTGCACCTCCGCCGGCTCGACCCGCTCGACCTGGATGAGATGATAGCCAAATGGGGTCTCGACCACGTTCGACACCTGCCCCGGCCGCAGCGCGAAGGCCGCGGCCTCGAACTCCGGCACCATCCGGCCGCGCCGGAACCAACCGAGATCGCCGCCATCATCACGCGACGCCACATCGTCAGAGAACCGTTTGGCGAGCGTCGCGAAATCGGCGCCGGCGCGGAGCGCCACCAGCACCGAGTCCGCGCGCCGGCGCGCCACGGCCTTGGCGGAGTCGCTGGGCTGCGGGCGGACAAAGACCGCGCGGAACGACACGGTGGCGGGGCGCTTGGGTTGTTGCGCCTTCGTGCTCTCGTAGTAGTCCCGGATCTCCTGGTCCGTCGGCTGCACGGTCCGAATCGCCCGTCGCTCCCGCAACCGCTGGATGAGCTGTTGCTTCATCAGGTCGCGACGCACCTGGTCCAACACGAACCGCCGGTACTCCTCGGGGGTGCCCAACCCGGAGATCTGGAGTTGTCGTCGAAACTCGGCATCCGACGGAAACCGACTCCGCATCTGGCGTACCGCGACATCGGTGGAGGACTGGATTTGCTGATCGGTCACCTTGACCGTGGTGTCCCGCGTGGCCTGCTGGACCAGGAGCTCGTCGTCGATGAGCTGATCGAGCACCTCCCGCTGGAGTCGTGCGCGAGTCGCCGAATCCTCCGGTACCGGCTGCCCCGACCGCTGCAGCTCCACGATCCGGAGATTGAATTCTTCCATCACCTTGGAATACGGGATCGGCGTGTCACCAACCACCGCCGCCACGCGATCCACCAGAACGAACCCGGAATCCTGCGCAACGGCCGGAGCGGCCGCCGCGACGACGAGCCCGAGGACGATCAGACTAGTGCGCACGGTTACCTGCGGTGTCGGGGGGCGCGGCAGCGGGTGGCGGCTTCGGG
>CAYWNR010000384.1:0-3949 GCA_964459705.1 uncultured Gemmatimonadaceae bacterium
CGTCGAGCGCTGCGATGGCGAAGTGCTGCGGCACATGCGGCCCACCCTGAGCGAGCTGGGCGAGTACGACGGCACCGCGTTGATGGAGTTCAAGACGCGGAAGGAGATCGTCTATCTCCTGGAGCGCGGGTCGGTGTGCACCTATGAGATGGACGACACGCCGCCCTTCCCGATCGATGACGAAGCCGTGGCATTGGCGGTGGAGCAGGCGCAACTCCTCGACCTGAACCTCGTGGCCGAGCTGCACGTGATGCGGAAGCAGTACCTCGACGGGTCCATTCCCACGGGGTTTCAGCGAACCGCCATGGTCGGGCTGACCGGCCGGATCCCGTTCCGCGTGCCCGAGTTGGGCGTGGACCGCGAGCTGAGCATTCGCCAGCTGTCCTTGGAAGAAGACTCCTGCCGCGAGCTCTCGGACGTTGGCCACCGCGTGACGTTCCGGACGGACCGGCTGGGCATGCCGCTCACGGAAGCGGTCACGGAGCCGGAGTTCCTGACGCCGTTCGAGCTCCAGGCCGGTGGCCGGCTGCTCGCCCAGGTGGCCCGTGTGACCGGCAAGGTGCGGCGCGGGCCCGGAGCGGCGCGGCAGGACGTCAACGTCTCGATCGCGGGCGGGCGTCGGGTCGAAATCAAGGGGGTGGACAACCACCGGTTCTTGCCCCGACTCGTCCATGTCGAGGCCCTCCGCCAGCTCAATCTCCTGCGGCTGCGCGCGGAGCTGGCCCGCCGGGGCGTCACGCCCGACGTGATGGCGATCCCGGATCGCGGCGACCCGTGGGAAGTGACCCCGCTGGTCGCGGACGTGAGTGGGCTCTTCGCGCGCACTCGGCGCTTGGCGCTGCGGCAGGCCCGGGACGCCGGCATGATCGTGTGCGCGGTTCGGTTGCCCGGGTTGGCCGGACTGCTGGCGCACCCAACGCAGCCGGGTCGCGCGTTCGCTCATGAGCTGAGCGAACGCGTGCGCGTGATCGCCTGCCCGGCGCACGCGCCGTTCATGACCCATTCGGATGCCGAAGGGGGCGACCTCACCGCCGCGCAGTGGCGCTCGGTGCGGAAGGCCGTGGCAGCGGCGACGGATGATGCGGTGGTCGTTCTCTGGGCGGACCGGCAGGACGCGGTCACCGCGGCGCGCGAGGTGCTGATCCGGGCGGCGGACGCCACGGTCGGCGTGCCCGCGGAAACCCGCCAGGCATATCGCGACGGCACGACGGGCTTCGAGCGGATCCTGCCGGGCGCCGACCGCATGTATCCGGATACCGATACGCCGCCGATTCCCGTCGCCGACGCCCTGATCGATCGCGTCCGGGTGACCCTGCCGGAAACGCCGTGGGTGCGCGCCCACCGCTACGAGACGCTGGGCCTAGACGCCGTGGCGGCGCACCGCCTGGCGCACGCGCCGTGGGCGGAGGTGTTCGACCGGATTGCCCCGCCGCCCGGGGATCTTGGGCGGCGCCTCGCCGCGAGTCTGGCCAAGCGATGGCCGTACCACCGCCGCAAGGGCCGGGCGGCGGGCACCACGTTCGCGGATGTCCTTGCCGAGGGGATTCGACGCATCGACGCGGGGGAGATTCGCGCGGAAGCGCTGGATCGAATGGTCGATGCCGCGGTTCGCCGGCCGCACGCTACGGTCGCCGAGTTGCTCGCGCCGTTCCACCCGTTGGAAGACGGCGCGCTCGACCGCGTCATCCGCTCCGCGGTGGCGCGTGCCCGCGCCCTGCCCGAACGGCGGCCCGGCATGCGCGTGCGCTGGGCCATGGGCGAGGTCATGCGGGGCCACGTGGGACGCGCCGATCCACGGGCAGTGGACCGACGGCTCTCCGAGCAGTTGGCCGCCGCACCGTCGGAGGTGGCCCCGTGACCACCGGCCAAGATCCCTACCGCGGGTATCGCGGCCCCTGCCGCGCGCTGATGGAGCGGCTGGGCTTTCGCGTGTGGAGCGAGGTGCGGATGCAAACCACGCGCGGCACGTTCGAGGGCCTCGTCCTGCCGCGCTCGGAAACGAGCGACGACCTGCACGTGGTGCTCAAGCTGGGCACGGGGTACAACATCGGCATTCGGCACGACACGGTCACGGGCATCGAAGAGCTGGGCTACCGCGAGGCGGTCTACAAGATTCCGGAGCAGGAGTTCCCGACCGATCCGGCGCTCCCGCGCGTGAAGTTGTTCGGCACGGGTGGCACCATCGCCTCACGACTCGACTACCGGACCGGCGCGGTCATTCCCGCGTTCACGCCGGGTGAGCTGTATGGCTCGGTGCCTGAGCTGGCGGACATCTGCAACCTCGAGACCGAGAAGCTGTTCAGCGTTTTCTCCGAGAACATGGGGCCGGAACAGTACGTGGTGTTGGCGGAGAAGATCGGCGAGGCGATCCGCGCCGGCTACGACGGGATCGTGGTGGGGCACGGCACCGATACGATGCATCACACGTCGGCGGTCTTGAGCTTCATGGTGCAGGACCCGCCGGTGCCGGTGATCATGGTCGGGAGCCAGCGGTCGTCCGACCGACCGTCGTCGGACGCGGCGCGGAACCTCATCAGCGCCACCGGCGCGGCGGCGCGCGGGCCGATCGCGGAAGTGATGATTTGCATGTTCGGCCCGACGTCGGACCGGTATAACCTGTTGCACCGCGGCACCCGCGTCAGGAAGATGCACAGCTCCTATCGGAGCACGTTCCGCACGCTGGGCGACATCCCGCTGGCCATGATCGAAGATGGTCAGTTCACGCTGATCCACGAGGAGTGGAAACCGCGCCGGACCGACCGGAACGTGACGATCCAGGCAGCGTTCGACGAGCGCGTGACGATTCTCTACTACTATCCCGGCATGCACGCGGACGTGCTGGACGCGCTGGTGGAGAAGGGCTACCGGGGCGTCATCATCGCGGGCACCGGGTTGGGGCACGTGAATCGGAAGCTGTACCCGGCGCTGGAACGCGCCCGCGACGCGGGCGTTCACGTGTACATGACCCTGCAAACGCTTTGGGGCTTCGTGCAGATGCAAGTGTACGAGACCGGACGGGAGATCCTCCAGCTCGGCGTGGTGCCGCTGGCCAACATGTTGCCGGAGACGGCGTTCGTGAAGTTGGGCTGGGCCATGGGTGTGCATCCCGACGACCCGGACGCCGTGCGCCACCTGATGACGACGACGATCGCCGGCGAGATGACCGAACGGGAACCGCACGACGGGTATTTGATCTTGCAGGGGGGCGTGCCGGAGGTGCGGGAGTTCTTGACGGGGGCGTGGCGGTGAAGAACGTGCAGCGTGCAGCGTGCAGCGTGCAGCGTGACGTGCGGAGTTCTGTCACCATTGCTCATCTGGGTGGCTTGAGATCGGGCGATCGCACACCTCATGCGGGGGCTTCGTGCGCACGTCTCACGTTTCACGTTTCACGTCTCACGCCCTATCCCGAGCTATCCCTATGACGCCCCCCACCCGCCACGAAGGTCTCGACTTCATCAGGAGCATGGTGGCTCGTGACGTCGCCGCCGGGAAGTGGGGCGGGCGCGTGGCCACGCGGTTTCCTCCGGAGCCGAACGGCTTCGCGCACATCGGGCACGCGAAATCGATCTGTCTGAATTTCGGACTGGCCGAGGAGTTCGGGGGAACCTGCAACCTGCGGTTCGACGACACGAACCCGCTCACCGAGGACCAGAAGTACGTCGAGGCGTTCAAGAAGGACGTTGGCTGGCTGGGTTTCACGTGGGCCGGCGAGTTCTACGCCTCCGATTACTTCGAGCAGCTCTACGAGTTCGCGCTCGTCCTGATCCGGAAGGGGAACGCCTACGTGGATTCCCAGACGGAAGAGGAGATCCGCCTGGGGCGAGGGAGCGTCCAGCGCGCGGGGACCGAGAGTCCGTACCGGAACCGGTCGGTCGACGAGAACCTCGATCTGTTCACGCGCATGCGGGCCGGCGAGTTCCCGGACGGATCGCATGTGCTACGGGCCAAG
>CAYWNR010000385.1:0-3947 GCA_964459705.1 uncultured Gemmatimonadaceae bacterium
GAGATGATCGTCGGCCCGGCAACGGGCGCACAGAACTCGGCTTACAGCCCCGCCAGCCTCCGCCCTCACGTCCAACGAGGCGATGCCCTGAACCGGCCGATGCAACGCCTGATCCTCATCATGCTCGCGGCCCCGACCGGGGCCTGCATGAGCGCGGCTCCCCCGCCGGCACCCGCGTTGCCGACAGTCGTGCGGCTCACGCCCGGAACGGTGACCTACCGGCTGATCGAGCGGCGGCTGGTGACCCAGACCTTCCACGGACGACCCATGGTGAGCGAGGCGCGGATGGAGACCGCGCTGGAGGTGACGCTGAGCGCGACCGATTCCGCGTTCGCGCTCGTCGCGGTCGTCGAGTCCCTGTCCGTGCGGGGCGATGCAGGCTTCCCACCCGGCGCGGCGGCGGGCGCGCAGGGCGTACGCCTCACCGCCAGCCTGACGCCCACCGGCGAGCTCACGGACCTCGCGGCGCCCGCCGGCACCAACCCCGTCATCGATCGGTTGCTCCTGCGACTCCCGGATCTCCTGCCCCGCGTTCCGCCAGACGGCGCCGTCCCCAACACCACGTGGGCCGATAGTATCGAGTCCCACGGCCAGACCGGCGGCATTCCCGTCACCGTTCGCACGCGCGCGTCACACCGCTCGGGCGGTTGGATCGAGCAAGGCGCCACACGCGTACTACCCGTGACGAGCCATGCCACTTACGAGCTATCCGGCGAAGGCCGACGCGATGGACAGTGGATTTCCCTGACGGGCCATGGCCGCCGCGTGACGCACCGTGTCCTGATGGCGGACGGTCGGATTGTGGAGGGCTCCTCCGCTGACACGCTCGAGGCGGAACTCTCGCTGCCTGAGGCTGGGGCGGTCATTCCCGTGACGCAAACGAGCGTGGATACCGTACGAACGGTGGGGCGATGATACGGACGCTGCTGTTGGTGCTAGTGCTGTGGACGAGCGCGCGGACGGCGGTCGCGCAATATCGCGGGCCGCGGTCGGCGGACTACCTGTTCGGAACGTCAGCCCGGGGTTCGCGTGCCAGCTGGGTCAACCCCGCCGCGCTCGGCACGACCGCCGAGGCGTCCATCATGATCGAGGGGTTCGTCGAGCGGGATGCCGCGGGTGGCTATCCCCTTGCCCAGTACACGCTTGGCTTCAGCAGCCGCGGTTTCGCCTTCGGGTACCGCCGAGACCGCTTTGGTGGAGGTATCGGCGGGAATACCTGGCGCGTGGCAATCGGGCGGGGCCTGGGACGCGTCGCGGTCGGTGCCGGGCTGAGCATGTACGGCGGATCGCAGCAGGCCCTCGACATCGGTTTCCGCTACCAGCTGGCCTCGACGCTCGGGCTAGCATTCAAAGTCGAGAACATCCTGCAGCCGCAGGTGCGGGATTCATCGCTGCGGTTCGGTGGAACCGTGGGAATTGGCTGGACGCCATTGCGGAGCGTCGGACTGGATCTCGAAACCCGCGGGAGCGACAAGTTGGGAAGTAACGGAGTCCTGCTTGCCTCCCGCGTGGGCCTCCGCATTGGCATCCCGACTCGGCTCCCGGTATTGCTCACCGGCGTCCTGGACTTCGATGACGGCTTTTCCCCCATCCGACTGCTGGTGGGTCTCACGCTGGGTGCCGACTACCAATTGAGCACCGTCGCCGCCGGGTCCCGGCTGCCGAGTGGCAACGTTTTCTCCGGGGTGAGCGTCGTGGGAGAGGCGCGCAAGCGGCTCCGTTGACCGCCTGAGGGATGCTCTGCGCCAGCCGTGTGGGGTCTCTACGTCCGCCGCAGTGCGCGAGGGACGTGGGCTCGGTCGCCCGCCCCTCCCGGACGCGTCACCCGGGACCCTCGGCGCGACTGGTGTGAGGTCCCCTAGTCCACCAGCCGCAGTGGCATCACCAGGCACAGGTAGGACGCTGGATCGTCCCAGCCGGCCGGCTCGACCGTTGCCGCCCGCTCCGGTGCCTTCATCGTGACGCGCACCTCATCGGTGGGCATGTACTTCAGAATCTCCAGCAAATAGTTGGCGTTGAACCCGATCTCCATGGGTTCACCTTCATAGGTCACCGCCATCTCATCGTTTGCTTCCCCGAGATCCGGCGTGCTGACGGTGAACCGCAGTGCTCCCCCGCTGAATGCCAGTCGCACGCGGTGGGTCTGATCACTCGCCACCACCCCGACACGACGCAGGGATGACGCAAATGCCTGCTTGTCAACGACTGCAACCCTGTCGTTATCCCGGGGAATCACCTGCTCGTAGTTCGGGTACGGACCCTCGATCAGGCGGGTGTACACGTACGTCTGGCCGCGGCGGAAGCCGAGGTGGTTCTCGCTCCGCGCGATTTCTATTTCCTCCCCGGAACCGAAGAGTCGCCGAACTTGATCCAGCGCCTTCGGTGGCACGATGAAGTCCCCGGACTGCTTACCACCACCCACGGCTACATCCATGCGTGCCAGCCGGTGCCCGTTCGTGGCCACCATCCGCATCTGCTCTTTCCGGAGCTCCCACAGCACCCCGTTTAGAATGGGCCGACTTTCCTCCGTGGACGCGGCAAAGGCCACGTGACCAATCAGCTTCTGGAGATCCGCCGAGGTGACGGTCCATGCACCCTCGAAGCGTACGGGTGGGAACGTCGGGAATTCATCGCGTGGGATACCCAGGAGCTTGAACCGCGCGCGGCCGCACTCAAGGGTGACACGCTGCTCACCAGAGGACGTCACCCGGATCGCCGCGCTCGGGAGCTCCCGTACGATCTCCACCAGCTTCCGCGCGGGGAGCGTCACCGCTCCCTCCGTATCCACCTCCGCTGGCACCACCGTACTCACGGCGATGTCGAGATCCGTCCCCGAGAGGCGAATACCGTCCTGGACAGCCTCGACCAAGATGTTCGACAGCACCGGCAGTGTGGTCTTGGTTGGAACCGCGTTGGCAACGGCCAACAGACCTTCCTGCAAGCGCTCCCGCGTGATGGTGAACTTCATGGTGTCCCTTACCGAAGTGGAGTAATGAATACGACGTCTACTCTATTATAAGAATCTAGTAGTAGTAGTAGAGACCCTGGAAACCTTGATGACCACCCTAACCCATTGCGGTACCACGTGCTGTCTTCCCACTGACGTGTGGAGCGATGTGTACTGCCGTCGGATTCTACCGGAGTTCCTCACATGACTACGCACGTCCCAACATCCGTTCACGAGTCATGTGGCTGAAATGTTCATGGTGCTGCGAGTTCCCGGCGCGCCATCGACACCCGGTCACGGAACTGTTGGTCGCTGGCCATCTCGCGCTCGACCTTCCCCAGGCTGTGAATCACGGTAGAGTGGTCGCGGCCACCAAAGGCCTGCCCGATTTCCACGAGTTGCATCCCCAAGAGGTCACGCGCGAGGAACATGGCGACTTGGCGCGGCACCGTGAGTGATTTGGTGCGTGCCTTGGAGCGTAGTCCTTCAGGTGTGACTCCCCAACGCCGAGCGACGACTTCCTGCACGCGCGCGATGCTCGGCACGGCACGGCTGGCCTCCGCCGCACTGTCCGCCTGCTTGATCTTGTCCGAGAGCGCTTCCCGCGCCAATTCGATCGAGATTTCCCGGTGCTTCAAGGACGCGTAGAGCAGGAGCTTGATGATGCAGCCTTCGAGCTCCCGGACGGAGCTCCGGACGTACTCGGCGATGAACCGCAGCACGTCGTCGGGGATCGTCAGCTCCAGGTGATCCTGTTCGGCTTTCTTTCGGAGAATGGCGATGCGGTGTTCGAGGTCGGGCTGACCGATGTCGGCGACCATTCCCCACTCGAAGCGGCTGACGAGACGGGACTCTAGGCCCGGGATCTCCTTTGGGGGCCGGTCGGAGGTCAGGACGATTTGTTTGCCCGCCTCATGCAAGGCATTGAAGGTGTGGAAGAATTCCTCCTGGGTCATTTCCTTGCCTTCCAGGAAGTGCACGTCATCCACGAGGAACATGT
>CAYWNR010000386.1:0-3934 GCA_964459705.1 uncultured Gemmatimonadaceae bacterium
TGCTCGCCTTGCTCAACGACGGCGCCATCCTGTCCATCGCCTATGACAACGTGCACTACAAGGATCAGCCCGAGGCCTGGAACATGCGCATGGTGCTGGGGATATCCTCGGTGCTGGGCGTCATCGGGGTCGTCGCCGCCTTCGGCTTGTTTTATCTCGGCGAGCGCGTGTTTCACCTCGACCGCGCGCACATCCAGACGCTGATGTACCTGAAGCTGTCCGTGGCGGGACACCTGACGATCTTCCTCACGCGCACGCGCGGCCCGTTCTGGTCCATACGCCCCGCGCGGGTCTTGTGGGCGGCCGTGCTCGGAACACAAATCGTGGCGACGCTGATTGCGGTGTATGGGCTGTTCATGACGCCCCTCGGCTGGGGTTGGGCGCTGTTGGTGTGGGGCTATGCGCTGGCGTGGTTCCTCGTCAACGATCGCGTGAAGCTGCTCGCGTATCGAGTTTTTGATCCCGTCAAAACCAAGGCACCGTCCGATTTGACGCCGCAGATCGCCGAGCGTGCCTATGAACTGTACGAACAGCGGGGCCGCCAGGACGGTCGCGCAGATCAGGACTGGGAGCAGGCGGAGCGCGAGATTGGGAAGGATTAGGCGCGACGGGCGAAGGCTGCCGCTTCGCGACGGGCAACACCGGTTCCTAGGGGGACGGTTCCTTGGATCCCGCGGCGTCGAGAATTCGCTGCGCGCGCGCCTCGACGCGGGCTGCCTCACCTCTGCGTCCCGTGGCGCGCAGCGTTTTCGCCAAGACCTTCAGCACTTGGGCCACGTCTTCGCTGTTGGGCCCCATGACCCGCTCGCGGATCTCGAGGGCGCGCCGGAGCGCCGCCTCGGCCTCCGCATGCCGGCCAAGGTCCTCATAGATCTCACCTAGGCTCGCGAGCGAGTGGGCAACCGAGCGGTGGTTGGGTCCGAGCGTCGCCTCGTCGATCTTGAGGGCCCGCTGGAGGAGTGGTAGCGCCTCGTCGTATTTCTTCTCCTCCTCCAGGAGACCGCCAAGGTTCGTCAGGAGTGTGCCGACCGTCTCATGATCTGGACCATAGGCCTTCTCGGCGATGGTCAGCGCGCGACGGTAGCTCGCTTCCGCGTCCTGGAAGTTGTTCTGGTAGTATTCGGCGGCCCCGAGGTTGCTCAGGAACACGACGATATCCGGCGAGTCCATGCCATAGCGTTGCTCGGCGATGGCTAGCGCCCGCCGCAGTTGCTGTTCCCCCTCGGCGTAGTTCCCCAGAGCGAGATTCACGCCGCCGAGGTTGCGCAACGCTTTCGCCACCTGCTCGCTCTCCGGACCGAACATCCGCTCGCGCGCCTGCACGACCTGTTGAAACGCCGCCGCCGCCGCCGCGTACTGCCCCTTCTGAAACTGAATGACACCGAGATCGGACTCGACCGTCTCCAGGAGCGAGTCGGTCGCCGCCAGCGACGTTCCGCGATTGCGCACCGCCACCAGGAGGGACTTGGCGGTTGTGTATGCTCCGAGCAGCGACTGGATCTCCGCGAGATTCAGCATGCTGGCGATGACCAGCGCGTCGTCCGAGGGCAACGCGGCTGAGCGCACCTGCAAGGCCCGCGTATAGTACCGTCGTGCATCGCCATAGAGTCCCAGGGCACGGTACACCTTGGCCACGGTGCTCAGCAGTCGGGCTTGCACCAGCGGCTGATCGGTAAGCGCTGTATCGATCCTCTCGGCACCACGATCGAGGACCTCCCGCGCGGTGATCGTGTTGCCGCGCGCCTCACTCGGATCCGACATCTCGAACAGACTCACGAGAAAATCGGACACCTGCTGCGCGGTCTCCGCCTCTCTCCGTGTCTGCGCCTTGGCGCGCGTCGCGCGGATCATGCCGGCCGTCGTGAGGATTGCCCCTACGACCAACGCCAATGCGGCCACGGACGCCGCGATGACCGAAGGCCGGTGTCGCTGCACGAACTTCGCGGCCCGATACCCCGCGCTCGGGGGACGCGCCACCACGGGTTCGTTGGCGAGATAGCGCCCGAGCTCCATGGCGAGCCCGTTCGCCGTCTCGTAACGCCGTGTCCGGTCCTTGTCGATCGCCTTCATGACGATCCAGTCGAGGTCGCCTTTGAGCACGTGCTGGAGGCCGCTGGGGTTGGTGCTGCGCAAGGCGGCCACGTTCTCGGCTTTGTTCGAGCCACTAACCTTGGCGCTCGGTGTCGGTGCGTCCGTGTCGCGCGCGACCAGCTGGGCAATGAAGCCGTGCAGGCTGTGCTTGCTGGGGTCCGTGGGCAGCTCACCGACCAGCAGCTCGTACAGCATCACGCCAAGGCTGTAGATGTCGGTGCGGGTATCGACATCGAGACCGGACATCTCCGCCTGCTCGGGACTCATGTACGCGGGTGTGCCGATCGCCGTCCCGTATGCGGTCACGAACGTCTTGTCGGTGAGGCGCTGCGAGATGGCCTTCGCGATGCCGAAGTCGATGATCTTGGGCGCCGGCTGGCCGTCCTGATCCGTGACCAGCACGTTCGACGGCTTGAGATCGCGATGGATCACGCCCTTCTGGTGCGCGTGCTGCACAGCCTGACAGATGGCGATGAACAGCTGGATCCGCCCGCCCGTCCCCATCTTGCGCTGGTCGCAGTACTCGGTGAGCGGGACCCCCCGGACATACTCCATCACGAAATAGGGGCGACCGGCCTCGGCGGCGCCCGCGTCCAACACCTTGGCGATGCCGGGATGATCCATCACCGCCAGCGCCTGCCGCTCGACCTCGAATCGGGCGACGACGTCCTTCGTGTCCATCCCGACTTTCATCATCTTGAGCGCGACCCGGCGCCGGACCGGCTTCACCTGCTCGGCGTCATACACCACGCCCATGCCGCCCTCGCCGACCACCTGGAGGATGCGATAGGGCCCGATACGTTCGGGCTGCGGGAAGGGGTCGTCTGACGACGGGGTGGAGGGTGCGGGGCCCTGAGGCTCGTTCATGACGCGCTCCGGGAGGTGCGCATGACCACGGAAGAATGAACTGGAAGGAACTGCCGCGCCAGCCACGCGCAGGGTGGCAGCCGTGGGAAAGGAGCCGGCAGGCGCGCTGCCCCCGGCTCGTTCAGCGTTGTGAGCTTGCGACCGAGATGCGACAAGGAGGCGCAGTCTAGGACGTTCCACCGGGCGACGCAACACCATGGGGTGGTGTCCACCCGTCGCAGGGGCACCCTACGTCATCCCCTCCATCCCGTCATGTCAGTGCGCCACCAACTCCACCCGCCGGTTCCGAGCCCGCCCAGCATCGGTTCCGTTCGATGCGACGGGTGCCAACGGTCCGACGCCACGAGGACGCACCACGATTCCCCTTGCGGCCGTCCAACCGCCTCCCCACGTTCTGGTGCCCTTGGGTCGCGGTGGCATGGGGGCGGTCTTCCTCGCTCGGGACATGGCGATCCCGGCGACCGCGCCCTCGGTAGCCTTGCTCGCATCCGCATGAAGGGGACATCACTGGAGGTAAACCTGGATGACTGACCCTCAATCAGCTACGCCGGCGGCGTTCTCGGGACTTGTGGCTGGTATCGCCGCCACAGCCGCGGGCATGCTTCAGGAGGTTGGCACGCTCATCGACGGCAAAGTCTCGGAAGGATCCCCCGGAGCCGATGAGGCCGGTTCCGAGGTCGGCTCGCCCGAGCAACGGGCCGAGTCCATTCGGACCGGACTGGCCAACGCGCGGCAGTACATCGACACCCTGGCGGTACTCCAGCAAAAGACGAAAGGCAACCTCACACACGAGGAAGAACAACTCTTGAGCGCGGTCCTGACCGAACTGAAGATCACCTTCGTCAAGGTGAACGATCGCTGGACGTCCACCAAGAGCGGCTGACCGTCGTGCGGGCGCCGCCGCTGGATCGCCTACTCAGCTCGTCCGGCGACGCGGTGATCGTTCCAGACGCTCTCGGTTCCCGGAGCCGGCTGC
>CAYWNR010000387.1:0-3925 GCA_964459705.1 uncultured Gemmatimonadaceae bacterium
CCGCTGCGTGTCGGCACCCGCGGGAGCGACCTCGCCCTGTGGCAGACGACGTGGGTGTGCGACCGCTTACGCGACGCGCATCCCTCGCTCGTCATCGAGCCGCTGGTCATCAAGACGCATGGGGACCTTGCGGCCGAGGAACATTTCGGACCCTCCTGGCCGGCGGGCGCGTTCGTGCGCGCGGTCGAAATTGCCCTGCTCGACGGCCGGGTGGACCTGGCGGTGCACAGTTACAAGGACCTACCGACCGCGGAGACGGCGGGGCTCTGCGTCGCGGCGACGCCCGAGCGGGGCGCGGTACACGACGTGCTGGTGACACGCACAGCGGCGCGGCTCGAGGACCTCCCGAAGGGCGCGCGGATCGGCACCAACAGCGCGCGCCGCGCCGCGCAGATTCGACAGGTGGGTGACTTCGCGATCGTGCCGATTCGCGGCAACGTCCCGACCCGGATCGCGAAACTGGAGCGTGAGGGCCTGGATGGCCTGATCCTCGCGGCGGCGGGACTCGAGCGGTTGGGGATCGCACCACCCCACCGTATCGATCTTCCCACCGACCGGTTCGTGCCGGCGCCGGCGCAAGGCGCGCTCGCCGTCCAGACGCGGGCCGGAACGGCCGCAGCCGATCTCGTGGTCGCCATCGATGACGCAACTACCCGGCGGGCTGTTGCCGCCGAGCGGAGTGTGCTGCTCGAGATCGAAGCCGGGTGTCACACGCCGGTGGGCGCGTTGGCTACCGTAATGGGCGACCGCGTGATCCTGCACGCGCAGCTCTTCAGCGAGGACTACGCGCGCGTCGTGGACGACACGGAGTCGGGAACTGACCCGGCGGCCATTGGCACCGCGCTCGCGCGCCGATTGATGGCGAAGCTGCGCTAGGCGGGAGCGTCTCCGCCCGCGGCGTGCTATGCCATCCCGCGAGGAAGCGTGGTGACGGGACCGTCGGGACCGTCGGGACCGCCGGGTCCGTCGGGACCGCCAGGACCGCCGGGACCGCCGCTAGGCTGACCCTTCCTTCTCCCACCGCGCGTACTCCAGCGCCGCATACGTGAAAATCACGTCGGCGCCCGCGCGCGCGATGCCGAGCAGGGACTCGGTCATGCAGACGCGCTCGTCGAGCCACCCGCGTTCGGCGGCGGCTTTGATCATGGCGTACTCGCCACTCACGTGATAGGCGGCGATGGGGAGCCCCGTCGCTTCCCGCACCCGCTGGATCACATCGAGGTACGGCAGGGCGGGCTTCACCATGAGGATGTCGGCGCCTTCTTCTTCGTCGAGCAGCGCTTCGATCACGGCCTCGCGGGCATTGGCCGGGTCCATTTGGTACGTCTTCTTGTCCGGCGGCACGTCCGGCGCGTCCACGGGAGCGGAGTCGAGCGCTTCCCGGAACGGCTGGTAGAAACCCGACGCGTATTTCGCGGTGTAGCTCAGGATGGCCACATCCGTCTGGCCCGCCGCGTCCAGCGCGGTCCGAATGGCAGCCACCCGTCCATCCATCATGTCGGACGGGGCGACCATGTCCGCGCCGGCCTGCGCGTGGAGCACGGCCATGCGGGCGAGCACGTCCACCGTTTCGTCGTTCAGCACGACGCCGTTGGACGAGACGAGGCCGTCGTGGCCGACGCTCGAGTACGGATCGAGCGCGATGTCCGTGGCCACGTACGCCTCGGGAGCGGCGCTCTTCAGGGCGCGCACGGCTCGGCACAGCAGGTTTTCCGCGTTCAGGGCTTCCCGGGCATCGCGGGTCTTCAGCCTCGGCTGCACCGCCGGAAAGAGGGCAAACGACCCGACGCCGAGCGCCAAGGCCTCCTGACACGTCGCAATCAGCCTATCGATGGAAAGCCGGGCGTGGCCGGGCATGGCATCAATCGGCTCGGCGACATCGGTGCCGTCTATAATGAATAAAGGAAAGAAGAGACGGTCCGCGGTGAGGCGCGTCTCGCGTACCAGCCGCCGGATGGTCTCGTTGCGCCGCAGGCGGCGCGGGCGGCGGTGCGGTCGGGGAAGTTCGGGGAAGTCGGGCATTCGTGCGTCCAATCAGCAATCCGTCTTCAGGCGCCGCGGGCGGGCGGACCTTGACGGGGGTTCGTCAGGCGCTACAATGTCCGAACATTGAAATCGTGACGAAAATCTCGCAAGGGGTGCTCTTTGGCGCGACTTCGGCGATTGGTGCTCGAGCGTCTGATGCGGTACTACCGCTTCCTTTCCGAGGGAAGAGGTCGGAATCCCCCCAAGACCGTGACGAGCGCGGAGCTTGGGAACGCGCTCGACATCGATCCGACCCAGGTTCGGAAGGACCTCGGGGCCATCGGGCTGCTTGGGATGGGGCGGGTCGGTTTCGACGCGTGCGAAGTATGCCGCGCCATCCGGGTCGTGTTGGGATTCGATCGGACCTATCACGCCGTGCTGGTCGGGGCCGGCCATTTGGGGAGCGCGCTGGTCGCCTATGCGCGGTTCTCCCAGTACGGCCTCCGCATCGCGGCGGCATTCGACACGGATCCGCGGAAGCTCGGGGGCAAGGTGGCAGGCTGTCGGATCCGATCCGCGCGAACGATGGGGCCGTTCATCGCCCGGAACCGCATCCGGCTCGCGGTCCTCACGACGCCGGTGGAAGTCGCGCAGAAGGTCGCCGACCGGCTCGTGGCGTCCGGGGTCACGGCCATTTGGAACTTCACGCCGACGCGACTCAACGTCCCGCAGGGTGTCTTCGTGCGGAACGAGCACATCTCGCTCGGTCTCTCCGAGCTGGCCTATCATCTCACGTTCGGGGGGCGGCCGCGCGCGCGACGGCATCCCGCCCCGCTCCCGGAGTGGCTCGAGTCGACCTCGGAAAATCGGACCGTCGCGGTCGGTCATTGAATCGCGACAAAGATCGCAGATCCCCTTGACGCCAGCCGTACCGCAGTGGAGATTGCCGTCAGGCGTTAACTGTGACAAAAATCTCGCAATCTCACTGGATCCGTGAAACAAATCACGTAATCGACCTGGACTATCATCGGTGGCTCGCCATTCCTGGCCGCTGCTGTCGCCGAGGCGTCGCTTGCCGACGCGACGGTCCACCCCACTCGAACGCGTCCCTGCCCCACGTCTCGAGCGGACACCACAAGAACACAACCCACAAATCCCGACTCCTTCGGCATGGAATCCCCGAGGCCCTTGGGAACGCGTGGGCGTTGCACGCGCGACGCCGGTTGCCGGAGATCGACGCGCGCCCCGTAGTGACGTTCAGTATGGAGTTCCGCAAACGTTCTTCTAATCCACCGGAGGCGGAGGATGCCGAGTTTCGTGATTCCGGACAAATGTGACGGCTGCAAGGCCTTGGATAAGACGGCCTGCCAGTTCATTTGCCCGAACGACCTCATGGTCTTGAACAAGCAGACCATGAAGGCGTACAACCAGGATCCCTCGATGTGCTGGGAGTGCTACAGCTGCGTGAAGATCTGCCCCAACCAGGCGATCGAGGTACGCGGCTATGCCGACTTCGTGCCGATGGGCGCGAGCGTCACGGCCATGCGCTCCAGCGAAGACATCATGTGGACCCTCCAGTTCCGCGACAAGAACATCAAACCGAAACGCTTCAAGTTCCCCCACCGCCGGGGCGTGCAAGAGGGCAAGGCCCAACCGTTCGATCAGTTCCCGACCGGCGACGCCGACCTCAAGAGTCCGACGCTGATGTCCGAGCCCGCCGGCCTCAACACCGAGCGGGGCAAGGTGAAGATGGACAAGGTCATGACGCTCTAGCCCGATCGCGCGGTCCAGGCGATGCAGGGTCTGCGGTAGCGGAATTTTCCGAGGAGACACGCAACAATGACGCAATTCGAGACTGTGACGGTCGAAACCGACCTGCTGATCTGCGGCGGTGGCATGGCTGCGTGCGGCGCGGCGGTGGAGGCGTCCTACTGGGCCAAGCAGCACGGGCTGAAGGTCA
>CAYWNR010000388.1:0-3903 GCA_964459705.1 uncultured Gemmatimonadaceae bacterium
CCGATTGCTGTGCGAGAATCGCGGCCACGGACAGTCCCGCGAACGGCGACTTGCCCGTCAACCCGAACAGCGTCGTGAGCGTCAACGAGTAGAGATCGGCGCGTTGATCGACGCGCTCGCCCAGCAGCTGCTCGGGGGCCCCATACTCCGGGGTCCCCGACCGCGAAAAACGGTCGTCAGCGGACACGCCCTCGAACGCGAGGGCGAGACCGAAGTCCGTGAGCTGGATGGTCCATTCCGGATCCGTCTCGATCAGGATGTTCTCGGGCTTCAGGTCTCGATGGATCAGCCCCTGCTCGTGCGCGTGACTCAGGGCCGAGAGCGCCTGGCCGAGCAGCACCAGCGCGTGGTCGAGCGTCAGTGGGCCGTAGCGGTGCACCCACTGCGCGAGGTTCTCGCCAGGGATGTACGCCATCGTGTACCAGAGGAGACCCGCGCGGCCGCCCGTATCGTACACGTCCACGATGTGGGGATGACGTACTTGCGCCGCGAGCTGGGCCTCGCGCCGGAACCGCTCCACGACCCCGGGATCCGACGTGAGCGCCGGGTGGAGGACCTTGAGCGCTTCTTCGCGCTCGAGGGCCAGGTCGCGGACCCGATACACCCGTCCGAACGCGCCGGCGCCCAGCGTGCTCAACAACTCGTAGTCATCGCCCAACGCCCGGCGGAGATACTTCTCCCACACCTCGGGGTCGGACTCGGCGGTGAGCGGGGATGTGCTGGTCTCGAAGCCGTAGTCGCCGAGGTCGGATATCAGATCGTCACCCATCTCCACGATGGTGAGGTAGCGCTGGTTGGATTCCGCCTGCAAGGCGTGCATGATGACGCGCTCGAGTGCGCGGGGGCAGACGGGCCGCAGGACCGTCGGTGGGGGGATCTCCACGGGGTTCACGCTGGGGGGCTCGCCCGTCACCGCGTAGTACAGCAGGGCGGCCGCCGCGTACACGTCGCTGCCGTGGTCGCCGATCCGGCCGTCACGCGCCTCCGGTGCGAGAAACACGTCGCTCATCGGATCCAGATCTGGTTGCGCCACGTCGAGCAGCCGATTGCACCAGCGCAGGTCCGTAACGATGGCGCGGCCGGCGGGCGTCAGCATGACCGATGTGGGCACGATGCGGCGGACGATGACCTGCTCCGCGTGCGCGTAGTCGAGCGCGCTCAAGAGGTCGCGCGCCAGCTGCACGACGTCCTGGATGGGGCGGGGGCCGCGGGCGACCGCGTCGAGCAGGCTCTCCCCAGGGATCCACTTGCTGACCCGGTAGGCCCAGTCGCCGCGATAGCCCGCCGAGTGGATCGGGCGAATGCCGGGGTGATCGAGGTTGGCCAGCAGGACGGTTTCCCGCTCGAACCACCGGCGTCCGGGCGTCTCCGGCTGGAGATGCACGCGCACCGCGACCCGCCGTTGGAGCACCGCATGCCGGGCCACGAACAAGGCCCGCACCTCGTCCGCGGTCACGAGCTGCTCGAGTTGGAACAGGCCCGCAAAGACCCCCTCCGCCTGGCGGAACAGCGCGACATCGTCCACCGACGGGGCGATGGGCGGATGCGGTCTCGGGACGGGGCTGCTCATGGACCGAAAGCTAACGCGCTTGGGAAGCGGAATTGCCTGTTCGGTGGCAGTGCGCCATGTATTATTGACGACCCCTTCCAAGGCGACCAGGAGGTTCGGTGGCGTTCGAGTCCCTCTCCACCCCCGCGATCGCGTAATGGTCCGGCTCAGGCTGCGCGACCTGCGTGACGGGCGCGAGTATGAGTTTGCCACCGGTCCCGTGGTGCTGGGTCGGTCGGCGGACTGCGACCTCGTCGTCGGCGGGTCGGGGCGCGAACTGGTCTCCGGGACCCACGCGCGGCTCATGCTGCGAGGCGAGGGCTGGGAGGTTGAGGAGGCGGGTGGGCGGAACGGGACGTTCGTCGATGGCCGCCGGGTGCGAGCGGGCCAGGCCCTGTCGCTCGAACACGGCCAGACACTGGGTCTGGGCGAGCTGGGTCCGAAGTTCACCATCGAGCTGGACCGGGGTGTCTCGGCGCCGTCGGTCGCCGAGCCCGATGACGCGACGCTGCCGCTCTCGGTCTACGAGCCGCCCCCGCCCCCGCCCCCGCCCGAGCCGGACCCCGCGGCCGCTCCCACCCTGGCGGTGTCGTTGGCGCGTGTTCCCACCGGTGACCGGCTGGAGGCCACCGGTCGCCTCCTCAAGGTCGGCCGGGGAGAGGAATGCGATCTGCGGTTGGTCGGAGAGAAGATCGTTTCTCGGGTCCACTGCGAGATCGCGATCGGACCGGACGGGTCCGCCGTCCTGCGGGATGCGCAGAGCCGCAACGGAACGCGGCTCGACGGAGCGCCGGTCACGGGCGAGGTGCCGCTCGCGGTGGGACAGCGCATCCAGTTGGGGCCGCAGGGCCCCGAGTTGCTGGTTGACGAGCTGGTGGTGACGGCGCCGCAGCGGACCGCGACGCCGGAACCGTTCACGCCGCCGTCCAGAGCGGCGCACACGCCCGCGCCGCGTTCTCCGTCCGTGTCGCCGCCCAGGGTGGCGCCCACGCCGCCCCCGCACCAACCGGCTCCCGCACCCGCGCCCCCGCCGTCCGAGCCGGCGGTTCCGGCCGCGCGCGGACCGCGACGATCGTTTGGCGGGGTCGGGCGCACGGTGTTCGTCCGGAACCTGCTGCAAGAGTCCGAGCAGAAGCACGCGTCGCGGATCCGGACCCTCGTCTGGACGTTCGTTGGCGTGCTGGTCATCGCGGCCAGTGGTCTCCTCTGGTTTGGCGAGCGGCGGGCCCGTGGGACGGAGGCGGAGCTGGCAGCCCAGCGCGAAGCGCTCGCGGCGGCGCGCGCCGCGAACGATTCCGCGCGGGCGGCGGCCGTGGCGAATTATCAGGACTTGGAGATCCAGCTGCAGCAGGCACGGGCGGGCTCGGCGCCGGCGGCGGTGGTGGACAGCCTGCGCACCGCGCTCGAGGACGCGCGGACGCACACGGCCTCCCTCGAGGTCGCGCTCAACCGGGCCCGCTCGGAGATGGAGCGCCAGTTGGGTGCGGGCGACTCGCTACGCCGCGCGACCCAGCAGGAAACGGAGCGCCTGCGTCAGGTCCTGGCCCAGTCGCGTGCGGGCGGCGTCTCCTCGGCGCAGCTCGATAGCCTGCGTCGCGCCATGCAGGCGGCCGAGCAGCGCGCCGCCACGCTCGAGTCTGGTCTGCGGGCGGTGCGCGGCGCGGACTTGGCGAAGATCGCCGAAGCCAATCAAGCCGCGGTTGGCCTCGTCACGTCGTTCGCGGGCGAGGACATCTTCGACGGGTCCGGGTTCGTCGTGACCAAGTCGGGCTACTTCGTGACGAACCGCCACGTGGCCATGCCCGAAGGGCGGATGGCCGACTCGATCCAGATCACCATGGCGGACCAGCGCACCGGCTACCGCGTGCGGCTCGTGCAGGCCGGGGACGCGAGCGGTCCCGATCTGGCGGTGCTGTACATCCCGAAGTACGTCGGTCCCTATGTCCCGAACGTTGACTGGGACGCGCAGCACGCGCGCCAGGGGGAGCCGGCCGCCCTCATCGGCTTCCCCGCCGGTGTCGCCGCCGCGCTGGACAACACCCGCACGGTTCGGACGTCCATGAGTGCGGGGATCTTCTCCAAGATCACGCCGACCACCATCCAGTTCGACGGATTCACGGTGGGCGGGTCGAGTGGAAGCCCGGTGTTCAACGCCGACGGCGAGGTCGTCGCCGTCCACGCGCGCGGTCTCGTCGAGGCCGCGGGGCTCGGCTTTGCGGTTCCGATCCGATTGGTCCTGCCGCTGCTTCCCGAGGAGGTGCGGCGGGAGGTAGGGCACTGAGGCTCGTACTCGTCGCGCCGCATACCCACTGGGATCGGGAGTGGTACCTGCCCGTCGGGCGCTTCCGACAACG
>CAYWNR010000389.1:0-3890 GCA_964459705.1 uncultured Gemmatimonadaceae bacterium
CGCAACCCGCCGACCAGCACCGGAGGACCCCATGCCGCTCCCGCCAGAGATCGGGTAGAAACCGCGTCGCCAGGGATTCCCACGCCTCACGATTCCGGAAGAGCTTCGTGACGTTGATCGTGAGGGCGTCGAGCAGGCGGTCGTACTCATTGGCATCCGCCTGAAGGACGCGGGCATATTCAGGATAGGTGTGCACGCCGCGCGCGCGCATGCGGACGGCAAGGCGTCGACGTAGACAGCTCGGCTTGTAGCCGTCGCAGGCAAGTCCGCGGACGGCGGTAATCTGCGCCAATAACCCGGCCAGGTCGTCCCCCGCATCCGGCGCGGTCATCACGCCGCCCCGAGCGCATCCAAGTTCGTGCGCGCGAGCTCGTGTCCGGGATTGATGACGAGCACCCGTTTCCAGTGGTCCGCGGCCGCAGCCGCGTTCCCGTCCCGGAACGCGATGTTGCCGAGCTTGAAGTGCACGTCGTCGCCAAGATCGTCCTGGAGCTTCACGGCGCGCCGGTAGGCGTTGGCGGCCTCGTCATAGTGACCGGCCCGATACGCGAGGTCGCCGACGTTCTTCCAAAGTTGTGGAACGGCCGGCTCGTCGCCCAGCACATCCTCCAACAAACCGCGCGCACGCTCCGGCTCCCCTTGCAGCTCGAGCACCACGGCGAGGTTGTTGACGAGCGTCGGGTGGCGCGGAAAGCGCTCGAGGCCCTCGGTCAACAGCGCGTCGGCCACGTCGAGCTCACCCTGGCCCGCAGCCGCCAGCGCGCGCGCCCAAACCCAGACCGCCGGCATCGCCTTTCCCGCCGCCACCTCCTTCGCGCGATCCAGCCGCCCCACCGCACTGGGGTAGTCGCCGGCGTAGAGCGCCACGATGCCCCATTCGGTGAACACGCGCGGATCGGTCCGGGCCCGCGCGGACGCATCACCCAGCACTTGATCGGCCCGGTCCAACTGGCCGAGCTGGGCGTACGCAATCCCGAGATTGTGCAGGACGGCCGGCCGAGCCCCCCCGTGGTCAGCCGCAGTCCGGAGCAGCGTCTCCGCATCCTGCCAGCGGGCCTGCCGCAAGGCGACGATGCCGAGCCACGCGTGGGCCTGGCCGTCGTCGGGACGCAACTCGACCACCCGCCGGAATTCCCGCGCGGCTTCGTCGTACATCCCCGTCTTGTAGAACGCGATGCCCAGGTTGCGGTGCTCTTGGAGCCGCCCTTCGTTGACCTCGACACGAGGGGCCGCCTGGCTTCGTCCCGACCGATGGACGAAGCCGGCGGAAATGAGCCCGTACAGCGCCTTCCCCGCCTCGAACTCGCTGAGGCCCGACTCCTCCACGACATGGGTGACGTCCCGCACCCCGTCGAGCAGCGGCAGCACCCGCTCCTGCTCCGGCGTCAGCTCGACGCCTACCGACGCCACGTGATCCCGATCCGCCACGAAGATGAGATCGAACGAAGGAATCTTCTTCTCGATCAGGCTCCATTCGTCCGTCCGGCGGGCCCCCTCGAGCAACAGCGACTCGGGATTGATCGAGACCAGCAACTCCTCGGGGTCCGGCCGGACGTCGCTCTCGAACTTGAACGTGCCTTGGGTCCACGTGAACAGGAGGTAGACCGACTCCTCGATCTGGAAGCGCACGAAGTGCTCGAGGTGCGCGCGCGAAACCCAGCCCTGCTCGATCAAGATCTGCCCGACGCGTTTGTGGCGCTCCTTCGCTTGCAGCTCGATGGCCTCCGCCAAACGCTCGGGATCCAGACGGCCGTGCTTGACGAGGATGTCGCCCAGCCGGTCGGGACGGTTGACGATGGAGGCGAACGTGATGCGACCGTGATCAAAGAAGATGGAGCCAAAGTTGGCGCGGTCGGCGACCGACAGGCAGCCGGTCTTCTGCCCCAGCGCGAGGAGTTGGAGCACGTCCGGGAGCGAGGCCTCCTTGAGACTGCCCTTGATCGCCATCAGGACAGGTCCTCGATGAGTCGCTCGCCAACGTGCGGCCACCGCCAGATGACTTTCTCGGGACTGCGCAGGCCAGCCGTGGAGGACAGGACGACGCCGGAGTTCCGCGAACGGCGCGCCGGTCGGGGCGCGGGCGCGGCACCACCCTCGATCACGTCTCGGGCCAGGGCGAGGTCCGCCCCACTGCCACGTGCGGCGCACTCGTGCGCGATCCGTTGGACCATTTCCACCAGCGTGTGGAGCGACGCATCCGGTCGGTCCGCGAGGTAGGCCGCGACATCCTCATCGGCCGTCCCCAAGCGGACGGCCAGCTCCCGTCGGGCCACCGCCAACCGCACCTCCCGCGCGGCAACCGGGAGCTGGACGACGAGTCCCCCCGCCAGGCGGCTGGTGAGCCGATCATCCAACCCCTCGAGGTCTTGCGGCATCGCCTGGGCCGTGAACACGAGCTGCCGCTCGGCACCGCTCAGCGCGTTGAACAGGTGGAACAACTCCTCCTGCGTCCCCGCGCGGAGCGCCAACAAGTGGACGTCGTCAAGGAGCAGCGCCCGGACGCGGCGGAAGCGCTCGCGCCACGGCTCGAGCCGCTTGCGCTCGAGCGCATCGACGTACTCGTCGACGAATTGCTGGGCGGAGAGGCACGCGACGGCAGACTCCAACTGCGCGACCAGGCCGTTCCCGATCGCGTGCAGCAGGTGGGTCTTGCCGACGCCGCTCGGCCCGACGATGACAAACGGGTTGTACTGCGCGCCCGGATGCGCGACGGCGGTGCGCGCCGACGCCACGGCGAGCTTGTTCCCCTCGGTCTGAATGAATGTGTCAAACGTCAGCGCCGACGCGGGCTCGGGCGGCGCGCCCAGTCCTTCGCGGGCGGCCTGCACGAGCCCCTCGGCATCCGCGACCCGGTCGGGATCGCGGAACACCGGATCGCCGGCGCGGGCGGGATCGAGCTGCGCCATCTCCTCCGCGAGCGCGCGTAGCCGATCCACGTCTCCCTCGTACGCCCGGACCGCCTGCTCCGCCCCCAGGGGCGTGTCCGCGTCGAGGAGCGCCGTGATACGGGCGGTCCGATAGCCCTGGCCATCCCAGTATTCGGCGGCCTCCTGCACTCGCTTCCGCCACGCCTCGACCTGCCGAGCGAGCGCCGACCCCACGGAATCCAGGAAGTCCGCGAACTCGTCTCCACCAGCCACCACCCCCTCCGGCGCGGCGTCGGTGGCCCCTTCCCCTTCGAGGATCGCGCTCTCGAGGCCGAGCAGTGTGCGCGCGCCCTCGACTGTCAGCGCGCCCTCGTTCACCGCCTGAAACGCGATCAGACGATTCAGCAGGCCCAACAGCTCCCGCACATTCCGCGCTTCATACGACGCGACCGCCGAGAGCACGACCTGCTCGAAATCGGCCCCCCGCTCCAGTGCCTTGCGCCGGAGGATGTCCAATCGGGTTTCGAATTCGGGTGGCCCGATGTCGACGACCAAGCCACCCGCGAACTGCGACACGAGCCGCTCATCGAGGTGCTCGATGTCGCGCGGCGGGCGATCGCTGGCGAGGACGACCTGGTGGCCCCGCTCCAGCAGCTGGGTGATAAAGCGCAGCAGCTCCGTCTGCGTCTCGAGACGCTGGGCGAGGAACTGCACGTCGTCGATCAGGACGACCGCGACATCGGTGAACCGGTTACGGAACGCTTCGCCCTGGCCGACGGCGACGGCGGCGTTGTAGGAATCGACGAACTCCTCCAGCGTCAGGTATTCCACGCGGCGGTCGGGCTCCAGCGCCCGCGCCCGCGCCCCAACCGCCGTGAGGAGGTGCGTCTTCCCAAGGCCGCTCGCGCTGTAGATGAAGAGAGGATTGTACGCGCTTCCCGGATTCTCGGCGGCCATGCGCGCCGCGCTCACGGCCAGCCGGTTGGCCGGACCCACGACGAAGGTGTCGAACGTGAACCGCGG
>CAYWNR010000390.1:0-2866 GCA_964459705.1 uncultured Gemmatimonadaceae bacterium
GTCCTCGCTGCGCGGCGCGGCCGTCTGGGCATTTCGGCTCGACGGCGTCGTGCACGAGCATCAGACCATCCCCGGTGTGGTCGAGGACGTGCACCAAATCATCCAGCGCCTGAAGCAGCTGACGTTCGTGCTGGATGAAGACGTGGATGAAGCCGTCCTCCACATCGCGGTGGCCAAGGCGGGCCCCGTGTACGCCGGAGACATCAAGCCGCAGGGTAGCGTGCAGATCCTGCATCCCGACCATTTGCTGTTCACGCTGCAGGAGGATCGGGACCTTGCCGGCGAGTTGTATGTCACCAAGGGACGCGGATACGTCGAAGCGGCCCAGCAGCCCACCGACCGGGCGATGCCCGTTGACGTGGTCCGCATCGACTCGATCTACAATCCCGTCCGACGGGCCAACTTCACGGTTGCCGAAACCCGGGTCGGTCAGCGCACCGACTACGATCGGCTGACGCTGTCGGTCGAGACGAATGGCACCATCGCTCCCGAGGACGCGCTCGCCTATGCGGCGGCGCTGATCCAGGAGCACATGCTCCCGTTCTTGAACTTTGGACGCGTTCCCCAGGCGCCGGCGGACGTCGAAGCCGCTCCCGGCGAAGCACGGCTGCGAGAGTTGCTCGGGCGGGCCATCGATGATTGTGGGTTGTCGGTACGGTCCATCAACTCCCTCAAGAACTCCAACATCAGCACGCTCGGCGACCTGGTCCGTTACAGCGAGGACGAGCTGCTCAAGGTCAAGAACGTCGGGGAAAAGGCGCTGTCGGAAATCGCCGACCTCCTGCGGCGTACCCAGTTGAACTTCGGCATGGTGTTCGACGAGCGGGACGGACAGATCGTCGTGACGGATCCGGGGCGCGTGCCGGTCACCGCCGGACCGGTGGACTCGGCGGTCGAGGAGTAACGCCATGCGGCATCAGAGCAAAGGCCGGCAGCTCAGCCGGACGTCGACCCACAAGCGGGCCATGCTCCGGAACATGGCCACGTCGTTGTTCAAGCATGACCGGGTGGTGACGACCCAGGCCAAAGCCAAGGAGTTGCGCCCCTACGCGGAGCGACTCATCACGCTCGCGCGCCGCGGTGACCTGCACGCACGTCGGCAGGTGGAACGGCGGATCAAGGACCGGGCGGTGGCAGGGCGGCTCTTCGCGGATATCGGCCCGCGATTCGCCAGCCGGCCCGGCGGTTACACGCGGATCGTCAAGCTGGGGCACCGGGTGGGCGATGGTGCCGAACTTGCCCGAATCGAGTTGCTCGCCGAGTGACTCGGGCTATGGGGCGGGCATGCAGAAGGGGACCGAGTGGTCCCCCTTTTTATGTGCGGTGGCGTCAGCGGTCAGCTGGCAGCCAGCGCCGCGCCGCGGGGTGCCTTGGCGACCTTGCCCGAGCGAATGCACTGCGTGCACGCCCGAATACGCTTGGGCTTCCCATCCACCAGGACCCGCACGGTCTGGAGGTTCGGGTACCAACGCCGCCGCGTCTTGTTGTTCGCGTGGCTGACGTTATTGCCGGACGTCGGCCCCTTACCACAGATATCGCACGCTCGTGCCATGTCGAACTCGGATTCACGATGAACGGGAAACGTAGACAACATACTAAGATAGCATGCCCGGAGTGGGGTCTCAAGGGGACAGAGGACTAACCAATGCCAACCGCGCTCATCACGGGGGTGACCGGTCAGGACGGCTCGTACCTGGCCGAGTTCCTCCTCGACAAAGGATACCGCGTCGTCGGTATGGTGCGCCGCACCTCGCACGATTCCTATGAACGGATCGGCCACCTGCTCGATCGCCTGGAGATCGTCGCCGCGGATTTGCTCGATCAGCACTCGCTCACGATGGTTCTGCGCGACGTGCGGCCTGACGAAGTCTACAATCTCGCCGCCCAGAGCTTCGTGCCGACGTCCTTTTCCCAACCCGTCCTGACGGGGGAGTTCACGGCGCTCGGGGTCACGCGTCTGCTGGAGGCCATCCGGCTGGCGCGGCCCGAAGCACGCTTCTACCAGGCCAGCTCCTCCGAGATGTTCGGCAAGGCGGTGGAGACGCCGCAGTCCGAGACGACGCCGTTTCATCCGCGATCGCCCTACGGCGTCGCGAAGGTCTATGGCCACTGGATCACGGTGAACTACCGCGAATCGTATGGCTTGTATGCCGTGAGTGGGATCCTGTTCAATCACGAGTCGCCGCGGCGCGGGCTGGAGTTCGTGACGCGGAAGATTTCCCACGGAGTGGCCCGTATCAAGCGTGGGCTGGCGTCGGAGCTGCGGCTGGGGACGCTGGACGCCCAGCGGGACTGGGGATACGCCGGCGACTACGTGGACGCGATGTGGCGCATGCTCCAGCAGCCGGAGCCCGGCGACTACGTGATCGGTACGGGGGAGACGCACTCGGTGCAGGCCTTCGCCGAGTTGGCCTTTGGGCACGTGGGCTTGGATTGGCGGGAATTCGTCCGAACGGACCCGGCCTTCATTCGGCCGGCCGAAGTGGATCTGCTACTCGCCGACGCCACCAAGGCACGCGCAGCCCTCGAATGGGCTCCAAAGGTCGCGTTGAAAGAGCTGGTGGCGCTGATGGTGGACGCGGATCTCGAACGGCTGTCGCGGCGTGCGGATTCTGGTCACCGGGGCTGACGGCTTCGTCGGCGGGCGTCTCGTGCCGCGCCTCGTGGAGGCCAGTCACGAGGTCACGGCGACGATCCGGCGTGGTGGCGCCAGTCGGGCTCCCTCCGGCGTCCCGGTGCGCGAACTGGAGCTGCTCGACGACGCGTCCGTTCGGGAGACGATCCGGGGAGCGTTCGATGCCGTGGCCCACCTCGCGGCGGTCGCGTCAGGTGGCCAATGGCGGCGTTGATGGCGAGCGTCGGTTCC
>CAYWNR010000390.1:2876-3883 GCA_964459705.1 uncultured Gemmatimonadaceae bacterium
GCGATCCGGGCGGCGCGTGGGACATCAACGCCTCCGGAACGGCTCGGCTCGCGGAGGCGCTGGCGTCCCACGGCGGTGCCACCGCGCCGCTGCTGCTGGTGGCGTCCACCGCGGAAGTGTACGGCGCGTCCACCGGCACGGCGCCGCGGTCGGAGGACGACGTGCCGCGACCCGGCTCGCCGTATGCGGCGTCGAAGCTCGGGGGTGAGCTGGCGGCCGAGGAGGTTGCCCGACGCACCGACCTCCGCGTCGTGATCGCCAGGGCCTTCCCACACACGGGGGCCGGCCAGGACCAGAGGTTCGTGGTCCCGGCATTCGCCCGCCGGCTGTGGGAAGCCAAGCGGGCGGGCGCCCGGCAGGTGGCGGTCGGGAACCTGGACCCCGTGCGCGACTTCCTGCACGTCGACGATGTAGTGGACGCCTACGTGCGCATGCTCGAGAGCGGCCGGAGCGGAACGACGTACAACATCGCGTCCGGTGTCGGTGTTACCATTGGTGACGTGTTCGAGCGATTGCGCGCGCTTGTCGGCGCCGAGGTCGAGGCGATTCCGGATCCGGCATTCATGCGACACGCGGACATTGCCCATCTGGTGGGGGACGCGACACGACTGCGCCAGGACACGGGATGGGCGCCTGGTCGCTCCCTGGACACCGCGTTGGATGAGGTAGCTCGTGCCGAAGCGCACTGACATCGAGAGCATCCTCTTGATTGGCTCGGGCCCCATCGTCATTGGGCAGGCCGCCGAATTCGACTATTCCGGGACCCAGGCGGTGAAGGCGCTCCGTGAAGAGGGTTACCGCGTCATCCTGGTGAACTCCAACCCAGCGACGATCATGACCGATCCCGAGCTGGCGGATCGGACCTACATCGAGCCCGTGACGCCGGAATGGGTGGCCAAGGTGATCGCGCGGGAGCGCCCGAGCGCCCTCCTCCCGA
Organism: uncultured Gemmatimonadaceae bacterium; assembly: GCA_964459705.1. Lineage (GTDB taxonomy): Bacteria > Gemmatimonadota > Gemmatimonadetes > Gemmatimonadales > GWC2-71-9 > JAOTWJ01. Next base: position 3,814 of record CAYWNR010000390.1, read on the forward strand.
CCATGGGAGGCCAGACCGCGTTGAACGTGGCCATGGCGTTGCACAACGACGGGACGCTGGAGCGCTACGG
>CAYWNR010000391.1:0-3873 GCA_964459705.1 uncultured Gemmatimonadaceae bacterium
GTTGTTGGTCGCCGCCCGGACCGATCGCGGCGCCGACCACCTGTCCCCGGTTGGTGTATCCCCCCGACACGCGGTAGTGGACGTAGTACGTAGGCGTCGCCCGATCGAGGAGCGTCTTGCTCAGCTCCAGGTGGGTCAGCTCGGCCACCAGTCGCAGCCGGGTGCCTTCCCACGCCGGCAGCGCCTTCTGGAAGCCCACCGTGTACGCCTGCGAGTGCTCGGGTTGGGTCAGGAAGTCGCGCAGATCCCACGAGTGATCGTTGCGCGCCCACTCCGCGTACACCTCGAAGCCGGACTCGGGCAACACCCATCGGGCGAACAGCGTGAGCATCTGGTCCCGATCGTCGTCGCCCGAGGGGGCGCTGTCCGACACGAGGCCCTTCTTGAACACCCCCTGGAACACCAAAAACACATCGCTCGCGCCGAGCCCGCCTTCCGGCCAGAGAAGGTAGAAGAGCCGGCTTCCACCTATCGACAGGCCCGGCAGGGGCTTCGGCGCGAACGCGGCAATCAGACCCGTCACGTACTTGTGATCGTTCGTGGGGTCCGTGTCGAAGTAGTCGGATTCCGCCAGCCGGCCCCAGATCCAGCGGGCCTCGATCTGGCCAATGCCGACGCCCACGGGACGCGTCGTGCCCACGAAGACATGCGGAAACCCGGGCGCCGCATTGCTCAGTACGATCGCCGAAGAGGCCCCGGGCCCCCACCACTGGTTCTCGGTGCTCACGCCACCGGCAAATCCTCGTGCCTCGATCCGCACGCTGCTCTGACCGGGATCGAGCGCCCAGACCGCTCCGTCGCCGAAGCGCTGCGGACGGTCCAGCTGTCGTCCGTACCAGCGATCGGAGTACGGCGACAGCGCGGTGTCGGCCGCCGGGAGGAGATCGAACGACAGGTTCTGGGCAACCGTCAGCTCGGGCCGGAGCGTGACGCGTAGCGGACCGAGGCTGGCACTGAGACCTGCCGCGACGCGGGCCGACAGCCCCTTGCCCTGCCAGAGGGCTCCGTCGTTCGCGAGCACCGGGTGTGCCGAGGCACCGAGTATCTCGGCGTCGACCGGTGCGAGGGACAGTCGGGCCGGCCCAACCTGCCACGCCGGCGACCAGAAGCGGCGCCCGGACCATGGGTGACCCTGGTCCGCAAGGGCGGCCTGGCCCACTCCCGGCCGGATCGCGAAGCTGCTCGGCGGGGCTTGGCCGGTGAGTTGCAGGAACCGAACGTAGTCCTCGAGCACGTCGCCGACCGGAATGGACTGACCGAGCGCCGACTGCCAGGTCACCGCCGCAAAGATTGCCCCGAGGACCACTCTCGACACCGCTTTCACCGCTCCCCCCGGAACTCGGGCATCGTGGCGTGGCCCGCCGCGGACACGCCCTCGCCACGGAGCACGGCGGCCACCGTTCTGGCCACCACGCGGAGATCCAGTCCCAAACTCACGTGATCAACGTACCACACATCCAGATGGAACCGCTCGGGCCACGTGGTGGCGTTCCGGCCGTTCACCTGCGCCCATCCGGTGATGCCGGGCCGCACCTCGTGGCGCCGCGCCTGCTCCGGGCTGTAGCGCTCCCGATAGACGAGGAGGAGCGGCCGGGGGCCCACCAGGCTCATGTCGCCGCGCAACACGTTCACCAGCTCCGGCAGCTCGTCGAGGCTCGTGCGGCGCAGCCACCGGCCGAACGCCGGGATGCGCTCCGCGTCCGCGCGGGGTTCCCCGTCGGGTCCCTCGGGCGCGGTCATCGTCCGGAATTTGAGGATGTCGAAGGGGCGGCCGCGGAGCCCCGCCCGGGCCTGCCGAAACAACACGGGGCGCCCCATTGCCACGAGCACCCCGAGCGCGATGACGACCAGGAACGGCGCCAGGCACACCAGCGCCGCCAGCGCCACCGCGAGGTCCGCCGCGCGCTTGCCGCCGCGCCGGTACCAGCTCCGGCGCGGCCCGGCCGACCGCGCGTCAGGGCGTGCCGACGCCGACGCCGGCCGCGACACCGGCGGACTCGAAGCGATCCTTGAGGAACTTCAGGTTCGAGTACGCCGCCCGGTCGTAGTCCCGCAGCACCGGCGTCACGTCGATGGCGTCGATCATCTCGCGAATGCCGCGACGGAGATCGTATTCCGGCCGGAACCCGAGCGTGTCCTCGATCAGGTCGAACCGCACGCGGTAGTTGCGCATGTCGTCCACGTTCGGCTGCGCGTCCACCTCGACCTCGCCACCCACCTCTTCCGCCACGATGTCGCCGACGGCCCGGATCGTGAAGTTCATGTTGTTCGAGCCGACGTTGAACGTGCGGCCGCGCACCACGGGGGCGGGCGCGCGGACGGCGTGGACGAACGCCCGCGCCGCGTCGCGGCAATGCACGAACGGGCGCCACTGATCGCCGCCGAAGATCTGGATCCGCCGATTCACCAGCGCGCGGGCCGTCAGCAGGTTGACGACGAGGTCGTACCGCATGCGCCGTGACAGCCCGAACACGGTGGAGAGCCGGAGCACCACCGGCACGACGTCCCCGGCACGGTTGAACACGATCTCCTCGGACATGATCCGCGTCCGGGCATAGAGCGACACCGGGTTGAGCGGAGAGGACTCCGTCAGGAAATGGTTGTTGCTGGCACCGTAGACGCTGCAGCTCGACGCGAACACCAGCCGTTCCACTCCGTAGAAGTTGCACGCCTCGGTGAGCACCTTCGTGGCCTCGTAGTTCAGGTTGAGCGTCTCCTCCGCGTTCAACCCGCAGGCCGGATCGCCCACGAGGGCCGCGAGCGCCACCACGTGGCTCGAGTCCTTGACCGCCGCGACGACGTCGCGGATGCTCGAGATGTCTCCCTCGACTACCTCGAGGTTCGGGTGGCCCTGCAACGATTCCAGAGGTTTCCGCCCGTACGTGAAGTTGTCGAGCACCCGCACCCGGTAGCCGAGATCCAGCAATAGCTCGACGACGTGGCAGCCGATGTACCCGGCGCCGCCCGTCACCAGCACCTGTTCGGTCGAGCCGGGCCGCTTCACCGCGGACAGGAGCGTCCGCTTCACCTCAGCCGAATCCTGGAGGTCGGCAAGGGTCACGGGGAGCGCCCCGGCCACGGGCACGCCCTTCCGCAACAGGTCTTCGAGCGCCGGCACCGCCTGGACGGTGGCGCCACAGGCCTGCGCCCGCGTGATCACGCCGCGGATCACCGCGCGCTGCGCGGACGGCATGGCCATGACGACGTGACGGATGCCCAACTCTTGAATGAAGTGCTCGAGCCGGGTGGTTGGGCCCAACACCGGCGTCCCGCGGAGCCGCGCGCCCCGTTTGGCGGGGTCGTCGTCCAGCAGCCCAACGATGTCCCAATTGGTGTGGTTCCGGCTCTCGATGTCGGCCAGGAGCGCGTTGGCGGTGTCCCCCGCCCCGATCAACAGCGTTCGCACGCGGTCGGGGCCGGTGTCGCCATCCTGGCGCTTCTTGATGTGCGTGACCTGCATCCGCCGGAGAATCCGCACCGCGAACATGCCGAGCAGATAGAGGGGGCCGTCGATCAGCAGGACGGAAAGCGGAATAGGCAACGCCCCCGAAATGCTCGCCACGACGAGCAGGCTGGAGGACAGGCCGGCGCCCAGGGCCAGCAAGACCGCTTCCTGGGCACTCGTGTAATGCCAGATCCGGGAATGCGCCCCGAGCAGGCCGGCGATGAGCGTCTTGCCCACTCCCACCAGCACGAGCAGGAGGACCAGGTCCTGGATGATCCACTCCGGGGGGCTCCCGCCCGCAAACCGCAGGTGGAGCGCCCCGTAGAACGCCAGCATCGCGAGCGCCGCATCCATCGCGAGCTTCGCCATGCGTTTCAGCCGACGGCGCGTCATGCGCAGGTGGCTCAAGATCGCCAAACTCCGCGGGG
>CAYWNR010000392.1:0-3871 GCA_964459705.1 uncultured Gemmatimonadaceae bacterium
GCAGCGTCTCCCCACTCGGCGTGGTCTTGCCGAACGCGGCCCGCACGTCCCAGAACGAGTAGAAGCTCGCGGGCGTCGGCCAGATGACGACTAGCGGCAGCCCCGCGGCCTCACGGTGCAGGAGGTCGCGCTTCCCCTGAAGGTCCTGCACCATCTCCGGATCGTAGTTGGTGCCAATGGCCGCGTGGGCGGCGAGCTGCGTGGGAATGGCGGGCCCCGACGTGTAGTGACTCTGGAGATTGACCATGGCGCGCGTGACGTCCGGCGGCCCGACCGACCAGCCGATGCGGAGCCCGCCCGTGCGCCGGAAGTTCTTCGAGAGGCCGTCCACCTGAATCAGCCAGTTCCGCGTCTCATCATCTACGCGCGGCTCGGGGAATGCGGCCCCGTCGAACACGATGCGCCAGTACAGGCGATCGAGCACGAAGTAGATCCGGTGCTCGACGCACACCCGCAGCAAGGCATCCACCTCCTCCGCCGAGTAGAGCTGGGCGGTGGGGTTCACGGGATTGTTGAGCAGGAACAGCTTGGCGTGCGGCCGCATGCGGAGATTGCGCAGCAGATCGTCCGCCGTGACCTTGAGCCGTCGCGCATCCCCTGCTTGGGGAAGCACCATGACGGGGGTCGCGTAGGCCGCGACGGCGAGCGGCTGGTAGCTGACCCACGGCGCCGAATCGAACAGCACGATGTCGGCCGGATTGCAGATGGCGAGGAAGATGTTGAACAGGCTCTGCTTGGCGCCGGCCGTGATCACGACGTCATCGGCCCAGTAGGTTCCCCGCAAGCCGAGCCAGTCCAGCACGGCGCCACGTACTTCGGCAAGCCCGGCGGGGTCCCCGTACATCGTCTTCCCGTCGTGAAAGGCGCGCTCGCCGGCGCTCCGGATATGCGGGGCGAGGTCGCCCTTGGTCTCACCGAGTCCGAAATCGTAGACGGGGAGGTTCGCTGCGACGCGCTGGCCCACGAGCTGCTTCAGCGCGAGCGTCAACGATGGACGGAACTTGCCGAGCTTGGCGGAAATGCGTTCGTGGTCCAGCACCGTGGTTACGCTCCGGCAGGGTATCAGCACGTAGGCTAGCCGCGCGCTCCGGTGCGGGCAAACCGCTCAGCGCGTGACCACGCCGACCGCCGCGAGCAGGGCGCGATACCGCGGGGTCTCCATCAGGCCGGCGAACGCTGGCAGCGGCGTGAGCAACGAGGTGAGATCCGTCCCGATCGTCCGCAGCGCGGTCTCCAAGAGCGTCAGTGCCTCGTCGCGAGCACCCAACTCGGCATAGAGCGCCGCCGTTGCCGCGGGCGGGAGCAACGGCTCGAGGGATGCGACCGCCTCCACCGCCCCGGTCGTGGGCGATGCCGTCCCCAGACCTGGTACGATGACGGTGACCAGCGGGGACGGGAGCCCGGCGCGAACCAGGCGTGCCGCGACGGAATCGAGCTGGCCAAGGCGGACGAAGGCCGCCGCTGCGACGAGGTTCGCATCGGCATAGGACGAATCCGCTTCCAGCATCCGCCGGGTTTGCGCGATGGCCGCCGAGTCGTTCCCGGCAACGTGCAGCCCGATGGCCAGCGCGTTGCTGATTGCCGGGGAGAGTGGGTCGAGCTCCACCGCGCGCCGGAACGCCGCAAGCGCACCAGCGGTGTCCCGCATGACGATGAGATGCTCACCGTACCATTGCTGCACCGTCGCGACGTCCGGGGACAACGCCAGCGCGCGATCGAACTCGGCGCCGGCGGCGGGCCAATCGTGGTGGCGCAGCTCCAGCAGCAGGGCCCGGGCCGCATGTGCCTCGCCAAGTGTGGAATCGAGGCGCAGGCCCGCATCCACCATCGCGTCAGCGCGAGCGAAGGCGTCGGCGGCATCGAGTCGGCTGACCCGGTACGTCGGGAAGAGCAGATAGGTCTGCGCGAGCGCCACGTAGCCACGCGCGAACGCCGAATCGAGTGCCACTGCGGCTTCCAGCTCGTCCGCCGCGCGCTCGAGGTTCTCGCTCCCCCGTCGCTTCCAAAAGAACCGGCCACGCATATAGTGCTCATAGGCGCTGATATTGGACGGTGGCGCCGATGCGGACGCTTGGCCGCGCCGAGCCAGGGTTCCCCGAAGCTCCAATGCGACCTGTCCCGCGATGTCCCGCTCCACGGCGACGAGGTCGGCCGCTTGCAGGTCGCGCTCGTAGCGGTTGGCCCATCGCTGTTCCCCGCGATCATCCACGAGGCGGGCTGTCACGTGCACGGTTTGCAGGCCGGTGCGGGCGGTGACGAGTACCACGTACGTCGCATCCAGCGCGCGCGCGGCGGAGCGCGGATCTTCGTCCTGTAGGTTCCTGGCCGATTCCTGGGCAATGACCGTCACGCCACCCTGCCGCATCAGCTCGATCCCCACCGCCTCGGCAAGCCCCTCCACCAGATAGGCGGTCGTATCGGTACCTCCGACGCCACTGGGGAGCACGGCGACGCGGATCTCGTGAGGAGCGCCACGGAACCGCATCACGCCGACAACGACGAGGCCCGCCACGGCCGCCAACACCACAGTGCCAAGGACCAGCCGTCGCCACATTGTGCGTGGCCGTCCGGCACCCACCGCCTCAAGCGCCGCGCCAAAGGCACCGGCGCTGGGAAAGCGATCCTGCGGGGTCTTCGCGAGCGCGCGCCGCACCGCCCCGTCCATCTCCGAGGGGATCCCTCCGCGCAGGCTCGCGGGCGACGGCACGGCGTGGGTGACGTGCTTGGCAAGAATCGCCTGAGCCGTGGCACCCAGGTACGGCGGCTCGCCGACGAGCATCTCGTACAACGTACATGCGAGCGCGTATTGATCCGACAGCGGGGTCGCTTCCTCGCCAGCGGCCGTCTCGGGGCTCATGTAGTGCGGCGTCCCCAACGATACTCCGGCCTCGGTGAGCCGACCTTCACCAGCGGCCGAGACCGCTCGGGCGACCCCGAAATCGGCGACCCGGGCGTGCCGGTCGGACAGCAGCACATTCTCGGGCTTGATATCCCGGTGGACGATGCCCCGCGCGTGCGCGTAGTCGAGCGCGTCGGCAATCTCACGGGTGATGCGCACGGCCTCGTCCGGCGCCAGCGTCCGATCTCGGTTCAGACGATCCCGCAGCGACTCGCCCTCGACGAACGGCATCACGTAGTACACGAGCCCCGCTGCGCTGCCCGAATCGAGCAGCGGTAGGATGTGGGGATGATCGAGGCCGGCCGTGATCCGGATTTCCTGGAGGAACCGGTCCGGGCCCAGCGTGGCCGCCAGCTCGGGGCGCAGCACCTTGATGGCGACCGGCCGGTCGTGCCGCAGGTCGTGGGCACGATACACCGTGGCCATCCCACCGTGGCCGATAACCTGCTCGACGCGGTACTGGGCCGCACAGCAGTGCTGAAGTTGCTGAAACTCGTCGACCATCACGCCTGCAGACAGAGGCCCGTCGAATCTGGACCGCCATCGCTCCCGCGGCAATGGGTCTCGGCCCAGTTGCGGACGGCAAGCACGAGGTCGAACGGCGGCGCGATGTCGACCGTGGTCTCACGGGGCCCGATGGCGTAGACTGGAACGCGCACTGCACGAACGTTCGCATGCAACCGTCCGCCGACCAACCGCATCTCACCACCGGAAGCGTTGCGCGCACATCCCGCACACGGACTTGAATGCCATGCCCAACTGTATCCCGACAATCGCAGTCGCCTTCCCGTTGATCGCCGGGTTGTGGGCTTGCGGCTCATCTGGCGCGGATACGGAAGCCCCGACTTGGGCCGGATCGATCGATATGCTGCCCTCCGGCCAGATCGTGGTGACCAACCCCGAGCAGCCCATGTGGCCGCCGTCCGGCGGATGGCGATTGGTCGAAGATCTCCGGATTGGCACGGTCGAGGG
>CAYWNR010000393.1:0-3864 GCA_964459705.1 uncultured Gemmatimonadaceae bacterium
CGATAGGGGAAACCCACCACCAGGGGCTTCTGCGGCGCAATCAGTCGAGCCGCGCGGATGGCAGAGGGCTTTCAGGTCGAGCCATCGCACCTGGCGTTTCACAACCCGCTCGGCTTCACGGAGTGAGTGATAGACGTTGAAGCCGTCCACCAGGAACCCGACCCGATTCACACCACCCCTGCAAGAAAAAACCCCCGGGCCGCGGCCCGGGGGGGCCTGGGCGTCCCGAAGGATCGTCCAGGGGTGACTGCCGTCATCATACGGATCTCCTTCGCGTCCGTCAAGCCACAATGAGTGCAAGGAGTACGGTAGTGGCTGCGGCCACGGTGACCGTCATCATTCCATTGCACGACCCGGCGCAGATGACGCAGCCCCTCGGCACCCGAGGGGAACCGGGACACGTGACGCGCCTCGCGTCATTCCCTGATCTCGACCTCTGCGCGGTGTGGGTGCCGGGCGACCTCGCGTTCACGGAACGCTGATCGAATCCAGCAGGCGATGTCTTTGCACCGCGCGCGTCAGAATGATGACGGATGCGACGCGGCTGCTCGCTACGCTCGGTGCATGCCCATCGGTCACGGTCCGCTGGCCCGGTCCTGCTGCGCGGCTTCCGCTACGGAAGCTTCCACCTCTCGAGCCTCGACCACTGACCGCAACGCGGTGACTCACCCGCAACAATCTGATTCGAGTAGCGTGGTTCCGGTTACGCCCTTCTCACGTGTGACCCGTAACATGGCTGCATGTACTGCCTCCTCGGCTTGACCGGCTGCCACGACACGGCTACGCTACACGCAGCACCTTCCTCCCCGTCCGACCCGGTGAAAGCCCTCGGGCGGGGTTATTGTTTTCACCCCCGTGCTGGTCGAACCGTTCGAGAAACGCGCCGTCGCGTTCGTTGACGGCCAGAACCTGTTTCATCGAGCGCGTCGAGCTTTCGGCTGTGCCTTCCCGAACTACGATCCGCTGGCGCTTGCCACAACGGTTTGCGGCGCTCGCGGCTGGGATCTTCGGGAGGTGCGGTTCTACACCGGCGTCCCCGACCCCGCACACGATGCTCCATGGAGCCGTTTCTGGACGGGCAAGACCGCGACCATGGGCCGGCAGGGAGTCGTCGTGTTCACGCGCCGGCTCAAGTACCGGACCCAGCGTGTCGCCCTGCCCGATGGCGGACGGCAGCGAGTACTTGTGGCTGAGGAGAAGGGAATCGACGTGCGGATCGCCGTTGACATCATTCGGCTCGCACACCGCCGGGCCTACGATGTCGGTCTGCTGTTCAGCCAGGACCAGGACTTCTCTGAGGTGGCGCGGGAGATCCGCACGATCGCGCGGGAACAGGATCGATGGATCAAACTAGCTTGCGCATTCCCTGTGGGCCCGGGGAACGGCAACCAACGCGGTGTCGATCACACGGATTGGATCGGAATCGATCGGTCGTTGTACGAGCGGTGTGTCGACCCGCGTGACTACCGCTTGCCGTCGTAACATGCCGCCCGGGAGCTGCTTCTCCACTAGGCGCGAGTGAGCCGGCGCGCGCCGTCCACGCCCAGGTGCTCGACGTGCCGTGCGCAGCCCGCTTCCCAGCGCGCCGCGAGGATTCCTCGGTGGCAGTCGTCGGGATGTCGCTCGTAGCAGGCCAGGCAGACGCGCTTGCGGACATCCAACAGTCGTCCGACCAATTCGTCGAACATCTCGAGAATCACCACGTTCCCGTCGAGGTACGTCGCGAACAGGCGCAAGCAGTCTTCGTGGGATTCTGCTCCTGTTCGGATGCGCTTGGGATTCCCCGCGAAGGAGGCGTGCACGTAGGCAATCCCCTGCGCTTCGAGCGCGGAGCGGAGCGCCCCCTTCGAGAAGCCGGGCTTGTGACTCCACGCCGTCTCGCGAACATCCACCAGCACGTCAACGCGGGCGTCGTGCAGGAAGCCGAGGAACTCGCCCAGCGTCCGTTGTTGGTAGCCCAGCGTGAACAGCGTGGGGCGAGGCGTGTTGTGGGCCGTTCCTGAACGCGGCGGGGCAGGCTCGGACGCTACGCGAGCGGCACGCATGCGTCAGAAGCTACCACCGCTACCACCTTCGACGAGGGCTGGGCCTTCCGCTCTGCCTCTGCAAGATCCATCACGCGGCCTATGACGCGGACATCGTGGGCGTGGACCCGGACTACCTTGGGCACGTCCGCCAGGATGTCCTGGAAGAACATGACGGGCCCATGCTGCGCTACGGTCTCCAGAAGATGGAAGGTGTGAGAATCCAGCGACCACGCTCAGCGCCCTTTAGTTCGCAGTCACTTGGCCGAGCCCCGGCTTCAGCCGGGGATTCGAACGCGCCAACCCCGCCGAGCCACCCGTCCCGTCGTCCGAGGTCGCCATCGGCGAACGGCGAACGGCGAACGAGGCGAGCGGTCGGGACGGCTGACCCCGGCTGAAGCCGGGGCTCGGCTCACGGACTGCGGCCGAGGCCGCGCGGAAACCCGCCGCCGCCTCCGCGGCGCTCGGCGTCGCGGACTTCGCGTCGCACAGGACTAGAGAGGCCACTGAGCGCCAGCCTCTCGCGCAGCCTTGGCCGCAGTCGGTGTGCCGAGCGGCGGCTTAAGCCGCCGTCACCCACGGGGCGGCCGGCCCACTCGCGCTACGCGCAATGAGGAAACGCCGCCAACCACCGGCACTCGGCAACAAGCCGCTGAAGCGGCGGCTCGGGTGTCGCCGAATGCTCCGGGCTCAGCGGCTAGGTGGTCCGTGCACCTCGCACCACCTCTACCGCAGATAGGCCAGCAGCAACGGCCCCACGGCAGATGACGTCCACGTCACTAGTCGGACGCACGCGAACGGCGGCTGCGTCCGTAATCAGAAGCTCCGCGACCTGCCCACCCACCAGCACGACCTCGTCGCGCAATGGTCCAGCGCTCGGGTGACGCGCACGAGCGTCTCCCGGTTTGGCGATGTCACCGCGGCACTTCATGGAGGCGCTGGGCCAACCGGTCCGCCGCGAGCTTGCGGTCGCGCGCCTGTCCCAGCCTGATGGCGTCCACCAGGGCGAGCATCTCGTACAACCACGGATCACGACGAGCGGCCGCAGGGACCTTGTCGGACAAGGGTGCCAGCGCTTCACCGCGTGCCGTGCCGCGATCGGTCGGCCACACAACGGACGGAGCTTGTGGCAACACACGCGCGAGCGCGGGCGCGCTCCACACGGTGGACATCCCGCGGGTTTCCGGACCGCGAACCGGCGGAAAGGCGTACCGGATGCCGTGCACCAGAAACTCCGCGAGTGCCTCGCGATTGGCAGCGCGCTCGCCCGGCAGCACGAGCCCCGCATGCTCCAATCGGCCCACCGCCCGGTGCGCCGAGCTTGTGCTGATGGCGAACGTGGCCGACAGCTCCTCGTATCCCTCGGCGGGATGAGTCACGAGGTGGAGCCCAACGGGGATGTCGCCTGGTCGCAGCGTGGACTGGCTCAGCATGGGATTTTCCAGTTTCCGGAAAATGGCAAATACTGAGGGAACGCCAATTGGACAACTACCGATTCGGGGCAGGTGGTCGGCCAACAACCGGCGTCAGCCCCCTAGCCGACGATAGGGGGCTCGGAGTCTCGAGGAGTGCGTTGGAGCTCAGCGCGGCCTGGGTTGTCCGTGCACCTCGCACGACCACTACCGCAGATACGCCAGCAGCAACGGCCCCACGGTGCCAAGCCAAAACAGGAACATCCATCGCAACAGTTCGGCCTTCAGGCCGGCCAGGCCCGTGGCAGTGCCCGACCGAACCTGCTCGACCTCCGCGCGCAGCTTGTCGAGGTCGATCCGAAACTCGGTGCGCAATTCCGCGGCAAACTCGGCCAGGCGCTGCTCGAGCTTGGCCTCGAACCGCTGGT
>CAYWNR010000394.1:0-3863 GCA_964459705.1 uncultured Gemmatimonadaceae bacterium
GCAGGGCAACCCCGAGGAGCATTCCGGTAACTCTCGCCATCGGTCTTTCCTCCGAGCGATCTTGGACGCGAACTGGTGCTCGTCCGCGCCGGCTCACCACGTCGGCCCTGGAGGGCCGGACTGGACACGACTGCCTACACACGGCGCGCCGTTCACGACTTCGGTACGCGCGCCCGCTCAACATCCAAACCCTACGGAACCCACCTGTCTCAGAAACCGAGAGCCGACGGGGGCGGGCCCCCGGGCTCCAAATCCCCCCGAAAATAGGGCGCCACCGCGAAAAACGCGAGCCCCTGGCCGGACGGAGGTCCCGAGCTAGCACATTGCCAACAGGGAGGTTAAGGCCTGAAGTCGCGAAATCACTTGAACGTCCCGGCCGGTCCCAAGCTAGCGCGCGCCGCCGGGATGTCCGTGACGCGGGGCACACCCTGGCGCCCAGCAAGGGTGCGACCGCTCGGTCAGAACCCGGCCTTCGCCCCACCATCGGCGGAGCGAAGACCTGCAGCTATATCATTGTCATATCAATACTTAGATGGCAGGCCCCGTTAGATCAAGCCCAAGGTCCGTCCCACACGCTCAAACGCTCCGAGCGCCTCGTCCAGATCCTCGCGCGTGTGTCCTGCGGAAACCTGGCAGCGTACCCGTGCCTCCCCCTTTGGCACCACCGGGTAGCCGAAGCCGGTCACAAAAACCCCCTCGTCCAGCAGCATTGCACTCATGCGAATGGCCTTGGCGGTTTCGCCGAGTATCACCGGCACGATGGGGGTGTCTCCCGCCAGGGGCTTGAACCCGCGGGCGACGAGCTGCTCCCGGAAGTAGCGGGCGTTCGCGTGCAGCCGGGCCACGAGGTCCGGGTGGGCCTGGAGATGGCGCACCGCCGCGAGCGCGCTGGCCGCCACCGTGCAGGGAAGCGCATTTGAGAAGAGCTGGGGGCGCGCCCGCTGGCTGAGGTAGTCGCACACGGTGGCAGATGATGCGATGAAGCCGCCCGCGGCACCCCCGAGGGCCTTCCCCAGCGTTGACGTGATGATGTCGACCTCGCCCGCGACCCCGTGGTGCTCGGCCGTCCCGCGCCCGTTCGGTCCGAGCACGCCAGTGGCGTGCGAGTCGTCGACCGCAACGACCGCGTCGTACCGTCGCCCAAGCTCGAGGAGGTCGGGCAGGCGGGCGATGTCGCCCTCCATGCTGAAGACACCGTCCGTCATGATGAGGCGGGTACGCTTGTCCCGATGGGCCTGGAGCACCTGCTCCAGGTCCGCCAGGTCCGAGTGCCGATAGACCGCCGTTTCGCACTTGCTGATCACCTTGGCGAGGCGGACGCCATCGATGATCGAGGCGTGGTTCAACTGATCCGAGATGACCACGTCCTCCGGTCCCAGCAGCGTCGCGAACAGGGCCTCGTTGGCGTTCCAGCACGACACGAACGAGAGCGCCGCCTCCGTACCCACGAGCTCGGCGAGCGCCGCCTCGAGGTCGCGATGGACCGTAAACGTGCCGCAGATGAAGCGCACGCTGGCGGTGCCGGCGCCGTACTGCTCGAGCCCCGCGCGTCCGGCGGCTACGACGGACGGCTCGTTGGACAAGCCGAGATAATTGTTGCTCGAGAGGATGATGATCTCCCCACGACCCTCCATCTGCACCCGCGGTGCCTGGGGGGAGGTGAGGTGGTTGAAGCGCTTGTACACGCCGTCGCGGCGGAACTGTTCGATGTCCCCGCGCAGCCGCTGGTCCAGATCCTGATGCATGCGCGCTAGTCTCCGATCTCCAGGATGACCTTCCCGGCCGCTCCCGACGCGATGGCCTCGAGGGCGGCGTCGATCTGCTCGAGCGGGAACCGGTGCGTGACGACCGGCATCGGGTCGAGGTGCCCCGAGCTGAGGAAGGTTCGCATCTGATGCCACGTCTCGTACATACGGCGCCCGATGACACCGTAGACGGTCACGCCTCGGAAAATGACGTCCGTCGAGAGGTTCAGCGCGACTTCGCCTTTCGGGAGCCCCAGCAGGTTCACGCGGCCGCCGAGTCGGGCGGATTTGAAGGCCTGCGTCAACGCGGTCGGGTGCCCCGACATCTCGCACACGAGGTCGGCACCCTCGCCGTCCGTCTCGGCCAGGACCCGCGCGACCACGTCGTCCGTGGCGGGATTGAGCACCACGTCGGCGCCCATCCGTCGTGCGAGCTCGAGCCGCGTGGGGTTGACGTCCGTCGCGATGACCTTGACGGCGCCGGCGGCGCGCGCGATGCCCACGGCGAAACAGCCAATCGGGCCGCATCCCAACACCAAGACGACACTGCCTGGGACCTCCGCCCCTGTGAGGACGGTGTGGAACGCGTTCCCCATGGGGTCCATGATGGCGCCGACCGTCGTCGGGATGTCGCCGAGGGCCATCACGTTCGTGGCGGGCATGGCGATGTAGTCGGCAAACGCGCCATCGCGGTCGACGCCGATGATGGACGTGCGCTGGCAGATGTGGCCGTTCCCCGTCCGGCACTGGCGGCAATGACCGCAGATGATGTGTCCTTCGGCCGTGACCAACTGACCGATCGTGAACTCGTCCCCCACGCCCGGTCCGCACTCGACGACCGCGCCGGCGAACTCATGTCCAATGACCACCGGTGGGTGCAGGCGGCCTTGCGCCCACGGGTCCCATTGGGCGATGTGCAGATCGGTGCCGCACACGCCGGCGTGGTGTACGCGAATCAAGACGTCACCGGGACCCACGGTCGGCTTCGGGACGTCGCAGACCTCGAGGCCGGGACCGGGGCGGGGCTTGCGGATGGCGCGCATGAACCCTCGACGGGTGGACGGCATCGCGAATGGCGGCGGATGGAGGAACCGCACCCGAGGCGGGCAGCGACCGCCCACCCACCCACCCGCCCGGCCGCCCTACTAGATGATGCTGCGGATGAACCCGCCGTCGACCTGCAAAACGGCGCCGGTAATATACCGCGCGGGCTCCGACGCCAGGAATGCGAACGCGGCCGCCAGCTCATCAGGCTCACCGAAACGGCCCGCGGGAATCGCGCGCACGGTGTCGTGCTCCACGTCGGTCACGGACCGGTCGCTCCGTGCCCCGCGCGCGGCGGCCAGGCCTTCGGTGCGTGTGGTGCGGAAGTATCCCGGACAGATCACGTTGACCGTGACGCCGTCGCGGGCGACCTCGTCCGCCAACGCTTTCGCGAACCCCAACACGCCGGCGCGAGCGGTCGTGGACAGGATGAGACTGCCGACCACCTGCTTGGCGGCGATGCTTGTCAGACACACGATCCGTCCCCAACGGCGCGCTCGCATCGAAGGGATGGCCGCGCGGCACATGTGGATCGTCGACAGCAGGTTGAGCTCGAGCGCGACTTGCCACGCGTCGCCGGCGGTATCGCTGAAGGCCGTGGGGGGAGGCCCGCCGGCATTGCACACGAGGATGTCGACGGCCCCGCACCGCTCGTGGGCCCGCGTGATGAGGGACTGGGCAGCGTGACCGTCGGCCACGTCGGCGGCAATCCCGATCACCTCGGTGCCGGTGTCCGCCGCAAGCGCTTCCGCCACCCGTTCCGTGCGGCTCTGGTCCCGACCGTTGATCACCACGCGGCAGCCTTCGAGCGCGAACTGGCGGGCGATGGCGTGGCCCAAGCCCTGTGTGGAGCCGCCGATGACGGCAACGCGCCCTTTCAGGCCAAGGTCCATGGTTGGTCTTACGTTTCCGCGGGAACGCCCACCGGTTCGAGCCGCACCGCGCAGACTTTGAGGCTCGCCATCTTCGCGTGTGGCTCGAGGACGGGATTGGTGAGCAGGTTGGCGGCCGCTTCGCGGAAATGGAATGGTACGAAGATCTGATGGCGGGCCACCCGATCCGAGATCCGCACCG
>CAYWNR010000395.1:0-3852 GCA_964459705.1 uncultured Gemmatimonadaceae bacterium
CTCGGCTTCATCCGCGAGTGGAACGAAGAACACGCGCAGGCCGTGGTCGAGGAGCGCGAGCGGAACGGCCCGTATCGGTCTCTAAGCGACATCGTACGCCGCGCGCCGCCGGGGCTTTCGCGCAACGCGTTCGATCATCTCGTGTGGGTGGGCGCGTGCGACGACTTCGGACTCACGCGGCGGGAGCTGCTGTGGCAGGTGGGTCTCTGGCTCGGCCCCAAGGAAGACCGCGATCCCAAGCGCGTGCGCCGCCAGCTCGAATTACCGCTCAACCACCCGCACGACACGCTGCGCTTTCGCGGCGTGGACGCGAGCGAAAAGCTGTTGGCCGAGTATGCCGTGCTCGGGTTCGCGGCGAGCGGGCACCCGCTGAGCCTGCTCAACGGCGCGCTGCCACCAAATGCCGTGAAGAGCGGGAGTCTCGTAGAGCACGAGCATGGCGAAGTGCTCGAAGTGGTCGGCCTGGTGGTCGCCCGCCAGCGGCCGCAGACGGCCAAAGGCTTCGTGTTCATTCTCATGGAAGACGAGACGGCCATGACCAACGTCATCGTCCATCCCGACGTCTACGAGCGCGACCGCCTGGCCATCCGCGGCGAGCCGTTCCTGTGGGTGAAGGGGAAGCTCGCCAAGGACGACGGGACATTGAACGTGATTGCGGAGGAAGTGCGAGGGCTGGGACTTCGGCGGGCAGGCAGGCAGGCGGATAGCCAAGCCCCGTTGGGCGAGAACCGGGAGCCAAGCATGACATCGGGACCACGAGCCGCCTATCCGCCTAACCGCCGAGCCGCCTTTTCTCTCCTCCGCTCGCTCCGCGCGGTTGCGCCGGATTCCAAGGATTGGGGCTAAAGACGGCCCGAACTCCTGAGGTTCCGGCAAGGACGGGAGGGCCGCGAGGAAGAGGAGCGGCGCTCGAACCCCACACTCTCGAATGCGGGAACGCGCACGCGAACCGGATCGACCGGCCGCGTCCGCGTTCCCGCGTCGTGCTCCCCTACGGCTTCGCCTTCTGGGCCTCCATCTCCTGACCGCCCTGGTTGATCACCATCGCGGTGGTGTTGCCGCTGGCATCGCGCTTGAACGTGATCGTAACGTCCGCTTCCGTGAGAGAGAATTCGGTCTCGGACGTCGGCGAGAGCTGGACCCTGTTCCCTCCGCCCGGCTGCAGCCAGAGGACCGTACCTTCCCGTGTGACTGTGAGCGCGCCCATACCCTGGAGCTGGTACGTCCCGACATACTGATCCAACAACTCCGCGGTCAGGTGCACCGGCTTCGGCTTGGGCCAGACGTTGTCGCGGGGGTTCCTGTCCGGAAAGCGCTTGTGGGGATCGAGCGTGATCTTCGCGATCTTCCGACCGCCGAAATCGAGATCCGCGTCGGAGGTGCGGCTGCCGCCGAACCAGACATCCACCGGATAGGTGACTTCCGCCGTCGCCGAGTCCGTCATCACGCTGTTCTTCATGGGCTTGATGGCCGGTCCGCCGGGCGCGAATTCCACCTGCAGCACGACCGGTGCGGGCATCTCGCCATCCTGCCGCACCGTGACTACCGTGTGCGTCCCTCGCGTCGTCACGTTCTGGATCGAGCCGTCGACGGACTCGGTCGTCCACAGCCAGTAGTACCAGAACCAGCCCAGATCCCGGTTGAGGGCGTTGCTCATGAAGACCGCGTAGTCCCAGGGCGTGGGATGCTTGAAGCGCCAGGCGTGCGCGTAGGCGCTGTGCGCCCGCCAGACCGCGCTGTCGCCGACGATGCCGCCCAGCATGGACAGCATCATCGGGGCCTTGCCGTACGCCGCGAACGAATACATCGGACCAGCGTAGTTCTCATCCCAGATCAACGGCGGCTCGTGCTCGTCGCCGCTCGTCCGGCCATACGCCTGGCCCTGGCCGTCGAGCCCGGCGTTCGGTGCGCGACCGGTGCGATCGTCGTCGGACAGGATGTTCATGTACTGATTGAATCCTTCGTCCATGAATCCCCACCATGTCTCGTTCACCCCCACCATCATGGGCCACCACTCGTGCCCGGTCTCGTGATCGGCCGCTCCCAATCCCGACATGATGAACATCGGGTACTCCATGCCCAGCTGCGGGCCGTCCGCGGTCGTCATGCGCGGGAACGCATACGGCATCCAGAGCTGCGAGTAGAATTGCAGCGCGTGGCGTACCCGTGCCCCGACCTGATCGAAATGCTGCGGCGCACCTTCGTGGCCGGGCAGGTAGAGGATGTAGACGGGGATGTAGCCCTTCCCCGGGATGTTGGCCCGCGTGGCATCCCAGACGTAGTTTCTCGAGGTGGCCCAGGCCACGTCCGCGACGCTGTCCGCCACGAAATGCCATTGAAGGCGCGTGCCGGCGGCCGTCGATTTCCCCGGCCCAATGTTGCCGGGATCGACGATGTGAATCTGGTCGTCGGAGTCGAGGGCCTTGGCGAGACGGTCGCGCTCGTCCTGCGTCAGCACTTCCTCGGGATTCTGCAAGACGCCGGTCGACCCGACGATCCAGCCCGCGGGCACGTCGTACGTCACGTCGAAGTGTCCGAAGTTGTTGTAGAACTCCGCGTTGCCCAGATAGGGATCCGTGTCCCAGCCCTTGTAGTCGTCGTACACGGCCACGCGCGGATACCATTGGGCGACCTGGTAGAGCGTATCGGCCAAGCGGCCCATGCGCATGCCGCTTTCCGGCACCTGAAAGTGCCACTCGAGTTCCAGCGTTGCGGAGCTGCGCGCCGCGATCGGGGTGCTCAACTGCACCCGCGCGCTGGTCACGTTGAAGCCGAACGCCAGCGGCTCGGTCTGCGGTCCCGATGGGCGGCGAAAGCGGCCTTCGCCGCGCGCCGCGGGTGTCGTCAGATCGACGGTCTGCCCGTCGATGGTCATGGCGCTGATGTTCATGCCATCGGTGGTGTGGGACACCGTGCCGTTGCGCGGCACGCCCGGCGCGAAAGCATTCTGATCGAGGCGGAACACGATGTTCCGCAGGGCGTCCGGGCTGTTGTTGTGCAGCACGATCGTCTCGTTGCCCGTCACCACCGACGTCGTCGGGTCGAGGCTGGCATGAATCGTGTACTCCGTGGTTGTCTGCCAGTACTTGGGCCCGGGCCGGCCGGTCGAGTCGCGCGTGCCCGCCTCGAACGCTTGCCGGATCATGTTGGTGATGGGAATCGTGCGGCGGATTGCGCGCGGGGGCTGCTGCGCGGTCGCGTGATCACCCAGAGCCACGGTGAGAAGCGCTACCCCAACGAGGATCGATAGAGCTCGTTTCATGGTTATCGCCTGGTGAGGGTTCTGTTCATCGCCCGACATCCGAGTAGAGATACAGTATCAGGGCGGGTTCGGCGAGGGCGAGGTTTCGACTCCGTCATGCCAGCATCCGCCGTCCGCACCGTCCCGATCATTGTGGCGCGCCAACGTCATCGTCCATCCAGATGTCTACGACCGCGACCGCCTGGCGATTCGCGGGGAGCCGTTTCTGTGGGTGAAGGGGAAGCTCGCCAAGGATGACGGGACGTTGAACGTGATTGCGGAGGCAGTGCAGGGATTGGGAATTCGGCGGTCCGCCGCTTTCCGTCTCCTCCGCTCGCTCCGCGCCGTCGCGCCCGACTCCAAGCTTTGGAGGCTGAAAACGGCCGAATCGTGATCTCGCCCCGCAATCCGTTGGCTGCGATAACCCGCACCTGGCGGCGTTGGACAAGCAGCACCTCGGCGCACCGGCGCGCGGGTCGGCATCTTGTACCACCGGAACCGGCTGCCCGCGGCGCGGCGAGGCGGGAGGATATCCGGCGAACCGGAGGTTACCCGGCGAAGCAGTACGTGCAGCCGCGCTCCTGGACACGATTCACCGCCCAGACGCCCGA
>CAYWNR010000396.1:0-3840 GCA_964459705.1 uncultured Gemmatimonadaceae bacterium
TCGGCGGTGCGGTGCACGACCGCGGCGGCCGCGACGTCCCCCGTGACGTTGACGACCGTTCGGAACATGTCGGGAATCCGATCGATGCCGAGCAGTAAGCCGATGCCGTCGAGTGGTATACCCACCGCTGACAACGCCGGCGGCAGCGTCACGACGCTGGCGCTGGGCACCGGCGCAATGGTGAGCGCCACCAGGAACGTCGCGAACAGGGCGGCGACGAGCTGGCCGGGCGAGATCGCCGCTCCGTAGAGGTGTCCGAGGAAGATCACGGCGCTTCCCTGATAGAGCGCGCTCCCCGAGCGATTCACCGACGCGGCAATCGGCAGCACGAAGCTCGCGATCGGGCGGGGCAGATCCAGGCGGTCCGCGGCATCGAACAACGCGGGGAGCGTGGCGACGGAGCTGGTGGTCGTGAACGCGATCGCTGCGGGCTCGACGGCGGCGCCGAGGAACTTCCCGAGGGGTTGGCGCGCGACCCACCGTACCATGGGCAGGTAGATCAGCGCCGTGAAAATCACGAGCCCGACGATGACGGCGCCGATGAAGACGCCGAGGCTGCGCAACACGTCCAAGCCGGCGTCGGCGGCCACGGGCGCGGCGAGCGCGAAGACGCCAATCGGCGCGGTCCACAGGACCCAGTGGACCAGTGTGATGAGGGCCGCGGTCGCGGCGTCGCTCAACTCGACGAGTTTCGTGCGCTGAGTCTCCGGGAGCGTGGCCGTGGCGGCGGCGAACAGCGCGGTGAACACGATGATCGGGAGCAATGCGCCGTCCGCCGCGGCCTGAACCGGATTGGCGGGAATCAGACTCAGCAGGAAGTCCACGAACCCCGGCGTCGGCGCGGGGGGCGTCAGGGGCGCGACCGGCGTGATGGTGAGGGTCCCCGCGAGGGGAAGCGCGGCCGCCATCACGGCCATGCCGGTCAAGATGGCAATGAGCGTGGTGCCCCAGAGGAAGGCGAGCGTGTGGGCGCCGAGCCGGCCGAGGCGCCGGAGGTCGCCCATGGTGGCGATGGCGCTGAACAGGGTCGTCCCGACCAGGGGGACCACGACGAGCCGGATCAGCCGCACGAACGCCGTCCCCAACGGAGCCACGCCGTGGACGACGTTCTCGATGCCGGTGCTTCCAGTGAGCGCGGCAATCAGGCCGAGCGCCAGCCCGGCGGCGAGCCCCGACACGATGGCGACGTTCTTGGTCATCGGCTAACTTCTGCGATCCCAGATGGGAGGTTGTGGTGGCGCACGCGCAAACAACGACGCCGCGCTGGGCCGTGATCCTCGGCGCGTCCAGCGGTTTCGGGGAGGCGTGCGCCCGCGCTCTCGCCGCCGCCGGCTACGACATAGCCGGCGTCCACCTCGACCGCAAGGCTGGTCTCGAGCACGTCGAGGAGATCACGGCCGACATCGCCAAGCAAGGCCGCCGCCACCGGTTCTTCAATATCAACGCGGCAGACGAGGGTCGCCGGCGCGAAGTGGTGGATGCCCTGACCGCGGAGCTGGAAACGAACGGCGGCACGGTGGCCGTGCTGATGCATTCGCTGGCGTTCGGAACACTGAAACCCTACGTCGGGGACGATCCCCTCACGAAGGCCAACATCGAGATGACGCTGGACGTGATGGCGCACTCGCTGGTGTACTGGGCGCAGGATCTCGTGGGGGGCGGGCTGATGAGTCGCGGCGGGCGCATCTACGCGATGACGTCGTCGGGGTCCACGCGCGTGATCCCGTCCTACGGCGCGGTGTCGACCGCCAAGAGCGCCTTGGAATCGCACATTCGGCAGCTCGCCATGGAGCTGGCGCCGCACGGGGTCACCGCGAACGCGCTGCGCGGCGGCGTGACGGACACGCCGGCGGCCCGGAAGATCCCGGGGAGCGCGAAGCTCTTCGAGGAGGGCAAGCGGCGGAATCCGCACCGACGGCTGACGATGCCGGACGACATCGGGCGCGCGGTAGTCGCGCTCAGCGTCCCGGGCACGGACTGGATCACGGGAAACGTGATCAACGTCGATGGCGGGGAGGAAATCAGCGGCGGCTGACCGGAACCGCGTCACCGCGCCTGACGCAGGCGCTCCAACTCGGTCTCGATGTTCGTGAGCCGCTGGGCGATCCCGTTCTCCACGGGGCCGCTCGCTCCGACCGGAACCCCGCGCTGCGCGAACAGTGTTTCCACGAGCGTGTCGGTGTAGCCCACCACCGCGTGCGTGAGGCCCGCATCGAGGATGCGGTTCAGGCGAAGCACGGTGGCCATCGAGGCGCGGGCGGGGAGCGCGGCGATGAGCTCGGAGAGGTGCCGGATCAAGAGTTCCCGGAGATGCTGCAGCTCCTCGACCACTTCGCCGGCCGCGAGGCCGCGCTCGGCCGCCGTCCGGCCATAGCCCTCGGACGCGACGAGCCAGAGCTCGACGGCGGCGCGCCGGAGCGGGCCCGCGGTCTCGATGAGCAAGTCGATCAGCAATCGGAGCTGGCGCTCCAGGGTTTGCGGTCGTACGGTGGGCATCGCGCCGACCCGCGCCATGATCCACCGCGCCCACTCGCCCACCAGTGCGTCCCGCTGGTGGGCAAGCCGGCGGCTCACGGCGAGCAGCGTAGGTTGTGAGGGGCGCATCACGAGGCCGATGGGCCAGCTCCTGCATCGAGGGCCGGGGTGGCGAACGGGGGAATCTACAACGGAGACCGTGCCGGGAGGTGAGGAGGACGATGGCAACGCCGAGCCACAAGACATTCGCGCTCACGGCCGCCGACGGTGGCCCGCTGCGGGGTGAGGTCAGGACCAGCGGGGGCCAAGACGCCAGGCCAGCGGTCGTGATTTGCCACGGGTTCAAGGGGTTCAAGGACTGGGGGTTCTTCCCACACCTCGCTCAGCGTCTGGCGTTGGGAGGCGTGTCCGCGGTCTCGTTCAACTTCGCGAGCAGCGGCGTCGGTCCGGAGGGCGACCGGTTCAACGAGCCGGAGCGCTTCGGCCATGGCACCTTCGGCAGAGATCTCCGCGACCTCGGAGCGGTGGTGGATGCCGTCCGCACCGGGAACCTGCTTCCCGGACTGGCAGCGGCGACGGCGGTCGGCCTGTTCGGCCACAGTCGCGGGGGCGGCATCGGCATCCTGTTCGCGGGGGCGCAACCGGACGCGGTCCAGGCCTTGGTGACCTGGTCGGCAATCGGTTCGGCACTGCGGTGGGGACCGGAAACCCGGAAGAAGTGGCGCCACGGCGGGCGGCTCGACGTCACCAACCAGCGGACGGGAGAGGTGCTGCCGTTGTATCCCGACGTCCTCGACGAGCTGGAGGACGATAGCGCCGGCGCGTTCGACATAGCCGCGGCCGCCGGCCGCATCCATCTGCCCTGGCTCATCGTGCACGGCGAAGTGGATGAATCCGTATCCGTGCGGGACGCTCAAGCACTCTACGCATCGAGCGGGGAGCGGGCGGAGTTGCTGCTCCTACCGCGGGGTGGGCATACGTTCGGCGCGCGGCATCCGTGGGCCGGGTCCACGCCGGAACTCGATCAGGCGATGGACGCCACCGTCGGTTGGTTTCTTCGCACGCTGCTCTGAATGGCCGGTGCGTTCAGGGACAGAACGACGACGGGCGACTCGGTGTCGAGTCGCCCGTGCCGCTCAGAGGCCCGCGACGTACAATTCCTTGAGGTCGCGACACCTGGTGGCGTATCCTGCCGTCGTCAAGGCCGGTCGGTGACGGCGCAGCAGGAGTCCTGCGGCGGCCGCGAAGGCCGCCAATGCAATGAGTCCGACACCAAAGCCGCGGATAGGCACCCCCTCATGCGAGAAACCGTTGGTGGACGCATCACCGAGAAACCATCGTTGTGCACACTCCTAAAATAACGAG
>CAYWNR010000397.1:0-3837 GCA_964459705.1 uncultured Gemmatimonadaceae bacterium
GACCGCAATCGCCAGCAGCGCACCGCCTTGCGGAACACCGTCAAGAAGGCGCGTGCCGTTCGCGGTACCGCCGAGGCCGGCCCGGCCTTGCTCGCCGCCGAACAGTTGTTGGACCGGGCGGCCCGCAAGCGATTGATTCATCCGAATACGGCCGCGCGACAGAAGTCACGCCTCGCCAAGGCATCCCGCGCAAAGTAGATAGATCGTTGACCACACGCAGAACGGGGCGCTCCACCGTGGGGCGCCCCGTTCTCGCGTCGACGGTCCTTGGCGGTCAGAGCGATGCCAGCTCGGCGCCACACCGATCGCAATACCACTCGGTCGGGAGATTCATCGCGCCACACTCACCGCACTTGAGGGTGCGCTGGTTGATGACGCTGGGGCGGGACTTCGAGATGGCCTGCTGTTCCGTGAGCTTCTCGACCGGTCCCGAGATCTTCGGCTCCCGACCACGCCGCGAGGGGGGCGTGGCCTTCGCTGGCGCGCGGTCGTCACTCAGTGCTTTCAGGAACTCGAGGTCGTCACCGAACCCGTCAGTTTGCGCGGAACTGGCTTCGGGTACCGGGCGTGCCGGCTTGGCAGCCCGGTTCAGATCGCGAAGACCAAGCTCCGCACCGAGCGACTGACGCGGCGGAGCGGCAGGGGCCGGCGTTGGTGGCTCCTCGATATCCAACTCCGCGATCTCCGGTTCCCTGCTCGTGTCGGGCGCCGCCGCGGGCGCTGCGATGCCCGCCAGCACGCTGTCCAACTCGCTGATCTCCTCCTCGACCTCACCCAAGTCTTCGCGGATCCGGATTAGCCGATCCAGGATTCCCGCCTTCTTCTCACTCCATTGCCCGTCGGAGAATTCGCCTACCGCGTACCGCAGCTCCGCTTCGGCCAACTCCTCCGTGGCCGCCTGCTCGCGCGTCCGAGCTTCGCCCTGGCGAGCCTGGGCGTCTTCGAGCGACGCCTGCAGGTCGCTCTCGTACCCCTTGAGCTCCGCGACCACCGCATCGAGCCGGGACGAATAATCCCCGTGGACCCGCTCGCGGACGGCGGCCGGGGTGCGATCAGCCGCCTTTTCCAGGCGTTCCAACCAGTTCTCGATTCGACGGCGCTCCTCCAGCAGGGTCTGAATCTCGCCGGTGGCAGCCTTGTCCTTCTTTGTGGCCACGGAACCTCCAAGTTGGCCTGATCCCATAACATATGATGTCCAGCCCCGCCGGGGAACCGGGGGTCTGGCGGGCCGGCGCGCCGGCGGGCCGACCGTTGCGGACTGCCGCGCGGCCCCCCTCGGGTCCGCCGGGACCGCCGGGTCCGCCGGGACTACGCTTCGAAGACCGTGCGCCCGTCAACGATGGTACGGACCGCGCGTCCCGTGAGTTCCCACCCCGCGAACGGGGTATTGCGGCTCTTCGACCGGAATCGGGCCGCGTCCACGGTCCAGCGTTCCGCGGGGGCGAAGACGACCACGTCGGCGGGCACGCCCCGTGCGAGCGAGCCGCCCGTCAGGTGGAACACCTTGGCCGGGATTGTGCTCATCCGCGCGACCAACTCGGGCAGCGAGAGGTGGCCCTTCCCAACCAGTATGGTGAGCGCTAGACCCAGCGCCGTCTCGAGACCCACGATCCCAAACGGGGCATCGTCGAACTCGCGTTCCTTCGCATCGTAGTGGTGCGGTGCATGGTCCGTCGCGATCACGTCGATCGTTCCGTCCTTGAGGCCGGCCTGAATCGCCTCGACGTCCTCGGGCTCGCGAAGCGGCGGGTTCATCTTGGCGTTCGTGTCGTACCCTTCGCAGGCCTCATGCGTCAGCGTGAAATGGTGCGGACAGGCTTCGGCCGTCACCGGAACGCCCTGGTCCTTGGCCCGACGGATGAGATCGACCGAGCCGCGCGTGGACATATGGCACAAGTGGACGTGCCCCAGCGTGTGGCCGGCGAGCAGGATGTTGCGCGCCACCATGATCTCCTCGGCGGCGGCGGGAATCCCCTTGAGGCCGAGGCGCGTGGCCACGGCACCCTCGTGCATGACGCCGCCCCGCGCGAGCGTCGGCTCCTCGCAATGGTCGGCAACGGGAATCCCGAAGGACCGCGCGTATTCCAGCGCCGTCCGCATCATGTGCCCGGATGCCACGGGGTGCCCGTCGTCGCTGACCGCCACCGCTCCCGCGGCCACCAACTCGCCGAACTCCGCGAGTTGTTCTCCCTTCTGCCCGAGCGTCACCGCGCCGATGGGGTAGACCCGCGCGGCGCCGGCGGCGGCCCCCTGCTTCACGACGAACCCGACCGCCGACTGGTTGTCGATCGGCGGGTCCGTGTTGGGCATCGCGCAGACGCTCGTGAAGCCGCCCGCGGCCGCGGCCATGGCTCCACTGGCGATGGTCTCGCGGTCCTCCTGCCCCGGCTCCCGCAGGTGGGTGTGGATGTCGATCAATCCCGGCGCGACCACCAGCCCGCGCACGTCGCGCACCTCCGCACCGTCCGGCGTCCCCTGGTTGCGGCCGACCCCCGCAATCCGACCGTCCACGATCAGCACGTCGGTGACCTCATCGAGATTGCGCGACGGATCGATCACCCGTCCACCGCGCAGGAGCAGCGGTTTCATTCCCCACCCTCCCGGCCACGCTTGGCCGCTTCCGCCTGCTCCGGGCGCCCGCCCGCCAGCAGGTAGAGCACCGCCATCCGCACGGCGACCCCATTGGTCACCTGCCGGAGGATGACGCTGTGCGGCCCGTCCGCCACCCGGGAGTCGATCTCGACCCCCCGGTTCATTGGACCGGGGTGCAGGATGACCAGCTCATGCGACGCCGCCGCCAGTCGCTCGAGGGTCACACCGAAGACCCGGTAGTACTCCCGCAACGACGGGATGAACCCAGCGTTCATCCGCTCGAGTTGCAGGCGGAGCACGTTGAGCACGTCCGCCCACTCAATGGCCTCTTCGATACGGCGGAAGACCGTGACCCCGAAGTCCTCGATGTTCCGCGGCAGCAATGACTGCGGACCGCACACCGCCACCTTGGCCCCGAGCTTGGTGAGCCCCCAGAGATTGCTGCGGGCCACCCGGCTGTGCAGGATATCGCCGCAGACGCACACCTTGAGCCCCTCGATGCGCCCGAACCGATCCCGGATCGTGAGCAGATCGAGCAATCCCTGAGTGGGATGTTCGTGTGTGCCGTCACCCGCGTTGACCACGTTGGACTGGATGCGCTCGGCGAGGAAGCGCGCGGCGCCCGAGGACGGGTGCCGCATCACCACCATGTCGATGCGCATTGCCTCGAGGTTGCGCGCCGTGTCGACCAGGGTTTCGCCCTTTTGCACCGACGAGCCGGAGGCCCCGACGTTGACCGTGTCGGCCGACAGCCGCTTCTCCGCGAACTCGAACGAGATTCGGGTGCGGGTCGAGCTTTCGAAGAACAGATTGACGATGGTCTTGCCGCGGAGCGTCGGCACCTTCTTGATGGCGCGCTCGCTCACTTCCTTGAACGGCTCGGCGGTGTCGAGAATCAAGCGAATCTGCTCGGCCGACAACGGCTCCAGTCCCAGGAGGTCCTTGCCGAGCGGTTCGCTCATCGCGGGCTCCCCCGTACCAACTCCACCGCGTCCCGGCCGTCCACTTCCGTCAGGAGCACGTCCACGCGATCCCCCGCGTGGGCGGGCACGCGCTCGCCCACGATGTCGGCCTGAATGGGCAGCTCTCGGCCGCCTCGATCGACCAAGACGGCAAGGCCGATCCGGGCGGGCCGGCCGAAGTCCGCGATCTGATCCAGTGCCGCCCGTACCGTCCGGCCGGTGAACAGGACGTCGTCCACGATCACGACCACCTTGCCGTCCAGGTTGCCCGGGAGCCGCGTCT
>CAYWNR010000398.1:0-3823 GCA_964459705.1 uncultured Gemmatimonadaceae bacterium
CCCTCGGACCGGCGCTCGCGGGCCGGCCTCTGGGATGGTCGTATGGCGCGCCGCCGCCCGCCGACACTCGACGGTGCGGTGGCGCACCCCGACGCTCAGTTTCGCGATCCGTTGCCACTCGCGTCATTCGCGTAGATCGCGATCTCGATGCGCCGGTTCTGCTGCCGACCGGCATCGGTATCATTCGTGGCGATCGGCTCGGCTTCGCCGCGACCCGCGGTGCTGGTGCGGGCACGATCGACACCCTCCGCCGTGATGAAATTCGCGGCCGATTCCGCACGCCGCTCCGACAGCCCCATGTTGTACGCGTCGCTGCCCTGCGAGTCGGTGTGCCCCACGATCAGCGTTCGGGTGTTCGGGTACTTCTGTAGACTCGCGGCGAACTTGCGCAGATTGTCGCTTGCCATGGGCGTGAGCTGATCCGAGTCGAACGCGAACAGCAGCCCCTCGGGGAACGTCACCGTAATGCCCTCGCCGACGCGCTGCACGGTCGCCCCGGGTAGCTCGTACGCCAGCTCCTCGGCCTGCTTGTCCATCTGGTGCCCGATCACCCCACCGGCAACGCCGCCCACCGCGGCGCCGATGATGGCCCCGCGCACCGTCGAGCCGGTGGCCTTCCCGACGACAGCGCCCACGACGCCCCCGGCGCCCGCGCCGACGAGCACGCCCTTGTCCGTCTTGTTCATGGCGCAGCCGGGTGTCAGCGACACCAACGCGGCCACGGTGACGATGCTAGTCATGGAACGTCTCATGGGGGCCTTCTCTCATTCGGGTGCGGGTTCGGCATCTCGGCCTTCAGAGCCGGTTTCCACCGTTTATGGAGAATGATCCGGATTGCGGCTGCTGGGTATCGCTCGAAGGAATGGAAAGAGAGGTAGGGCTGAGCTACCGCGTATGGCCTAGCGCAACCGAGGTACGGCCCGACCGTCGCGGCCCGTCCAGGAGCGCCCTGGTCCCGTCAACGGACGAAGATCGTTCGCAGGGCCGTCACCAGCTCCGCGTGCGCAAACGGCTTGTCGAGGATCGCGCGGACGCCGAGCGCAGCGAACTGCTCCCTGGCCTGTTCACCCATCAGCCCGCTCACGACGATGACGGCGACCTCGGGCAACCGGCTTCGGAGCACCCGCACGAAGGACATGCCGTCCAACTGGGGCATGTGCAGGTCGGTGATCACCGCGCGCAGTTCCGCCCCATGCTCCGACACCTCACGCAGGGCGCTGGTGCCGTCCGAAGCGGTCCGCACCGTGAAGTTCATCCTCGTCAGCACTTTACGAAGGATGTTGCGCACGGAGGGTTCGTCATCCACCACGAGGATGGTCTCGCCGTTTCCCTGAAGCGTGGACTCGATCCTCGGCGCCAACGCCGCCTCCGTGGTGCCCCCACCATGAACCGGCAGGTAGACCCGGAAGGTGGAGCCGTGTCCCGGGGCGGAATACACCCGGATGAACCCGGCATGGCCCTTGACGATGCCGAGCGCGCTGGCGAGGCCGAGGCCCGTTCCCTTGTCCGGCTCCTTGGTGGTGAAGAATGGATCGAAGATGCGATCCAAAATCGCCGGCGGAATGCCGGTGCCGGTGTCGGTGACCCGCAAGACGACATACGAGCCGGGCGTGACCTCGAGCGCTTCCGTCTCCACGCTGGCCTCCACATCCGTCCGTTGGGCGTCAACAGATAGCGTGCCGCCATCGGGCATGGCGTCGCGGGCATTGAGCAACAGGTTGAGCAACACCTGGTGCAGTTGCGTGGCGTCACCCAAGATGGCCGGGAGACCCTCCGGGTTATCAACTCGCAGTTCGATATTCTTGGGGAACGTGCTCCGGATCATGCGCTCCATCTCGGAGAGCAGCGGTCGCAGCTTGACCGGCAGCCGGTCGCCTTCGGCACCCCGGGCGAAGGTGAGGAGCTGTTTCACCAGGTCCGCCCCGCGCCTGGCGCCGGCGTCAATGAGATCGAGATCGTCGGTCGCCCGGTCCGGATACGCCACCCGCAACAGTTCGGCAGCCATGAGAATGGGGGCGAGCGCGTTGTTGAGGTCGTGCGCGATCCCACCGGCCAGCGTGCCGATGCTCTCCATCCGCTGGGCGCGCCGCAATTGGGACTCCAGCCGCTCCTGTTCGGTGATGTCCCGCTTGACGGCGACGAAGTTGACCGTCTTGCCTGCGGCGTCGCGCATGGGCGAAATGGTCACCTCTTCGTCGAAGAGCGTCCCGTCCTTCCGCTTGTTGGTCAGACGCCCGTGCCAGACCTGGCCGTCGGTCAGCACCGTCCACATCCGCTGGTAGAAGCCCGCGTCGTGCCTACCGCTCTTGAGCATGCGGGGGTTCCGGCCGACGGCTTCCTCGCGGCTGTAGCCAGTGGTTTTTTCAAATGCCGGATTGACGTCCAGGATGGTCCCGGTGGCGTCGGTGATCACGATGGACTCGGCGGCCTGCTGGACCGCCATCGCCAACCGGGCCGCGGATGCCTCCACTCGCTTCAGTGGGGTGATGTCCTGATACGTGCCCAGGATGCCGGAGATTGCCCCCGTGGCATCGCGCAGCGGGACCTTGCTCGTCAACAACGTGATGGTATTTCCCTCAGCCGTCGTCAGCGGTTCTTCGATGAGGAGCTTGGGCTGGCCGCTTCCGATGACCTGGAGATCATCCTTGCGAAACGCGGTCGCCTGATCGCGCCACGCCATCTGATAGTCATTCTTTCCGACAATGTCCCGCGGATCGGCAAGACCCGCATCCCGGGCAAGGACGGCATTGCAGCCCAGAAACACCAGGTTCCGGTCCTTCCAGAAGATTCGCACCGGAAGCGCGTTGATGATCACCTGGGTGAGGTACTCTGACGCCTCGAGCGCCGTTTTCGCGCGCACGGCCTCGGTCATGTCTCGGATGTTGCAATGGATCACGCGCCGTCCGTCCACCAGATAGGCGTTGCTGACGAACTCGACGTCGACCCGGGTCCCGTCACGTGTTTCCAGCGCCTTGTCATCGTAGCGGATGTATTCCTGCTGCGACAATTCGCGGAACTTGTCCTGGTTGGCCACGACGTCCCTGAGGAAGCCCAGCTCCCACACGTACTTGTCGCGCATCTCCCCACGCGAGTAGCCGAGCAACTCCGTCAGAAATGGATTCACGTCCGAGATCTTGCCGGTCTCGGCATCGAGGATCAGGATGCCGTCCTTCGCCGACTCGAAGAGACGGCGATAGCGCACCTCGGAGACGCGGAGCGCCGCGTCGGCCGGCTCGGGGACCTGGGGCGCGGCGGCACGCGGAACGTCGGTGGGGCCGAGGCTCGCCTGGAGCCGCTCGAGCAGCCGCAGCCGCTCGGCGGACGAGAGGCCGGAGATATCCACGGGCGGGGCCCGTGCAACTAGGGGGGGCGCCACGTTCACTGCCCGTCCTCGCCCGACGGTGCCGCGTCATCGGCGACCGCCATCGGCGCGGTCATCGAGTATCCCACCGCCAACGTCTTGAACTCGGCTTCGAGCCGGCGGTTCACGTCGCGACTCTGCTCCGGGCTGTCGCTCACGACCAGGATGTGCGTGATCTGCTGCTCGAGGACGACTCTGCCCACCCAAGTCCGCGCGTTGCGCTGGGCGTCCGCCTGCTCGTGCTCCAGGAGGGTCTTGATCGTGCGCAGCCGACGCTCAGTCTGGGGCGGCTCGATTTGAAAAGCGTAGGTCCAAATGGTCTTGGACGACCCGCTGCGCGTCTTCCTCACTATGCACTCCTCACCTGTCCTGGGTCCGTCAACAGCGGCGCCGCCCCGAAACGAACGGGGGACGGATGGACGAGCCGCAGGAACAGCTTGTGATACGAAGACTAGGGCAGGG
>CAYWNR010000399.1:0-3820 GCA_964459705.1 uncultured Gemmatimonadaceae bacterium
GACCCGGTGGGTGCTGGACCACTACGGCTTCGAGTACACGACCTTGCACCCACAGGACGTTCGCGCGGCGGCCGGCACGGCCCCGGATACAACAACCGCGATCCCCGACTCGCTGCGCGCGATGTGGCCGCCGCACGTCGGGGCGCACGCCCCTCCGCGGGTCGTGCGGGAGCCCTTTGCCGGCCGGTTCGACGTGTTGCTGTTCGCCGACCAAGGCGCCAGCAGCATACTCGACGGTTCCTCTTCCGCCTCGCTGCCGCCCGCGTATCGCGGCGGGATCGGGGAGCAGGGCCTCGCTGCGGTGTGGGAGTTCGTGCGGCAGGGCGGCACGGTGGTGGCGCTGGGGTCGGCCGGCGATCTGTTCATCCAGCAGTGGCCCATTCCGGTTCGCGACGTCTCGGAGGGCCTCTCCAGTGACGAGCTGCTCATCCCGGGGTCGATTGTGCGCGTGCAGGTCGACCCCAGCCATCCGCTGGCGTGGGGGATGCCGGATACGACCTACGGCTATTTCATCCGTAGTCCGTTCTATGCGCTCACGGAAGGCTTCCGCAACCAGACGGTCAGCGTCCCGGTGCGGTTCCCCAACGCGAACTTGCGAGCCTCGGGATGGGTGCGCGGCGCGGAGTACGTCGAGGGGCGGGCCGCGGCGGTGGAGGTGGACTTCCCGGCCAGCGCGCAGGGGCGAGTGGGCAAGCTGATCCTCTTGGGGTTACGCCCGCAACATCGGGCGCAGACTCATGCCACGTTCAAGCTGCTGTTCAACGCGTTGGTAGGCGGTTAGGTGGTTAGGCGGTTAGGCGGCTTGGGAGTTAGGCGGACGTCCGTCAGCCCGCCGGCCCGATCAGGGGCCTGGCTCGAGGAACCGGTTTGTCGCACTGAGCACGGCCAGCGCCGCCGCTCTGACAGGGTCGTCCCGGACGTCGCAGATCCCCAGCAGGGTCTGCTGCTCCGTCCCGCGCGAGACCGCCAGGGTCACCGTGACGGCCGTCTTCGTGAGCGACTCCACCAGCTGAACGTTCACGACTCGCACGCGGGCGCCGTTGGCGTCGACGGCATTCGTCAGCGCGTCCGCCGTCGCGCGTGCGATGGCGCGTAGTTGGTCCAGCTGCGCAACCGGTCCGCGGGCGGTGGCGCTGAAGGTCCCGACGCCCCGGTGCTCGAGCTCGACCGTGGCCTTGCAGCTCTCGTCGGCGAGCGCCTCGACCCGGGCGTCCACGAAGCGGATGGCGCGTGAGGTCCGTTCACTCATGGCGACCCCCCGCCAGCTCCCGCAACCGCACCACTGCCCATGTATCCCGCTCCCAGTAGGCCAACATTTCCTTCCGTACCCGATCCCGCTCGTGCCGCGGAATCTCGTCCGCCATAAACAGTAGTGCGCGATCTCCACACTCGCGAGCCGCCCGTCCACGATCGCGAGATCGTCGCACTCGAGATCGGGTACGAGCGGGGTCAGGATGTGCTTGGGGCGGACGGTGCTATTGAAGTCGGGATGTGTCCGAGAGTTGGCAGTCGACCGGCCGCGGGCGGCCTCGGCCGCAGTCAGTTGGCCGAGCGGCGGCTTCAGCCGTCGTCACCCGTCTTCAGCCGTCGTCACCAGTGTGGAGAACGAGCTCGGGCCGTACGCGCGGGAAGCCGGCTGAAAGCCGGCGCTCGGCGAAAGGACTGCCGCTCAAGTGGCGGGGGGCGCCCACCGTCCCGCGAGAGCAGAACGCGCCGATGGCTGGCCATGAGGCGGGCTTACCCGCGCCGCCCCACGGCTCAGTCATCTTCTTCCTGCCCCTGCGCCTTGGCTTCGGTCTTGAGGGCGGCATAGACCGCCCGCCCCAGCCGGCGCTGATCCGCGGTGCTCTGCTCCACGAACTCGATCAACGTGGTGCGCAGCCGTACGCGTGAGCCGGTGACGTCAACGAACACCACCCAGCGCGGCATCGGCTGCTCCACCAGCGCGCGCTCGATGTGGGCCGCCATCTCGCGGCTCACCTTCCAGTGGCAGTCGCGCGCCGCCACCATGAACCAGTCGGATGGTGGCGGGAGCCGCTCCCGTGCCTCCGGTGACTTCTGGATCTCGGCCATCGCTCCTCGGCGGTCGGGTTCACCCCGCCCGCCCCTCCATGAATGTGAAACGCCCCGTCCAGCGACTGCGGACGGGGCGTCCCGACACCCGGAGCCCGGGGCCGAGTCGGCCGGCTATCTAGCAACCGCTGGACACACCATGCAAACGCGCGCGACTCGCCCATGGCGGAATCAGCGCGTTCGCTCCTGTGGTAAAGCATGGATCCAGCATGTGACCTCTCCTTCGAAAATCTCGATGCTTCCGCCCGCGGCACTCCGCGGGCCCACGCAGCATAAACAGCACCGAGCCGGTTGCCAAGGGGCGCTAGCCGCGGATCCACAACCCCGCGAGCGGGATCAGCAGGCTGGCCCAGGCGACGAACAGCCAGCGGGTTTGCTCGCCCAGGCGCCGCTCGAGCACCGCGCGCAGGTCGGCGGCCATCGCATCCATGTGGGCATTCGCCTCGGTCGCCACGCGATCGATCTTGGCGTCCAATCTCGTCGCCACGCGGTCGATCTTGGCGTCCAATCTCGTCGCCACGCGGTCGATCTTGGCGTCCAACTCCGCGACGTGCTGCTCGAGCTTCGCATCGAACCGCGCGAAGTTCAGCTCGTTCAGGTCGCGGAGATCAGAGCGATACGTGGCGTCCACTTGATTGAACCACTCCACGAGTTCGTTGGTGATCTGCTCGCCCAGGCGGTCGTAGAACAGCTTGGACAGTTTGGCCGTGACCGGCATGCGGGCTCCTCCGAAGTGCCGGTCTCACCCTAAGGTATGCTCGGCTCGGCGTGGTAGGCAATTCATTGCGAGGCTGGGCGGTTCCACCGGAGGCTGGGTTGAACCAAGGCAGCTCCAACCGCCCGACCCGGTCTCTGCCACGAGCGTGAGGCGACCGCCTGGAGCGTGTCCGCGTCTGGTGGGTCGATACGGGTCCCGCTATGTTCCGCCGCTCGCGTCAGGACCACTCCGGTCCCCCCCCAGCCCAGGATCCTCCATGTGTGGTATCACGGCGGTTCTCTCGCGCCATGCGCCCATCGCGCCGGACACGATGCGCGCCGGCATGGCGTCGCTCCAGCACCGGGGGCCCGACGGGCGCCGCCACTGGATGGCCGCCGACGGCCGCGTGTCGCTCGGGCATACCCGGCTCTCGATCATCGATCTGGCCACCGGCGACCAGCCGATCGCGAACGAGGATGAGAGCATTCACCTCGTCGTGAACGGCGAGTTCTACGACTTCGAGCGTATCCGCGCCGAGCTCCAGGACCGCGGGCACCGGTTCCGGACCAAGTCCGACAGCGAAATTGCCCTGCACCTGTACGAGGACGACGGGCCCGAATGCCTGCATCACCTGCGCGGGGAATACGCGTTCGTGATCTGGGACGCGCGGAATCACCAGCTCATTGCGGGACGTGACCGCTTCGGCGTGAAGCCGCTGTACTACGCGGAGCACCACGGCGCCCTGTACCTCGCCTCCGAAGCGAAAGCGCTGTTCGCGATGGGGGTGCCGGCCGCGTGGAGCCACGAATCGGTGTATGCCGGCGGCTTCATCCTGCCGGGCGAGCGGACGCTGTTTCGCGGCGTGCACACCGTGCCGCCGGGGCACTACCTCCGCGCGACGCGTGAAAGCCACCGCGTCCACCAATACTGGGACGTCGACTATCCCGTCGAGGGGTCGCTGGGCGCGCGATCCGATCGCGAGTACATCGAAGAATTCCGCGCGGTGCTCGAGGCCTCGGTCAAGACGCGGCTGCGCGCCGACGTGCCGGT
>CAYWNR010000400.1:0-1612 GCA_964459705.1 uncultured Gemmatimonadaceae bacterium
AGTCCGGGTCGAATCCCTGCCCCGCCATGGCGTAATAGCCGGCGCCCGACGCGTGATTCACCGTGAGCACGATCTTCGGTACGACCGCGGTTGCCATCGCCTCCACGAACTGTGCGCCCGCGCGGATGATCCCGGAGTGCTCGGCCTCCGGTCCGACCATGAACCCGCTCACGTCCTGCACGAAGAGGATCGGGATCCGCTCGCGGCTCGCGTTCTCGATGAAGTAGGCGACCTTCTCCGCGCTCGCCGTATAGACGATGCCGCCGAACTTCGGGCGCTCACCCTCGCGCCCCTTGATGATGCCCCGCTGGTTGGCGATCACGGCCACCTGCCATCCCTCGATCGCGCCGTGCCCGCAGAGCATCTCCGCGCCGATGTCCGGCTGGAATTCCGTCAGCTGCCCGTCATCCAGCAGGCACGCCAGCGTCGCGCGCATGTCATACGCCATGCGGTGATCGTGGGGCAGCAGCTCGTACAGTTCTTCCGCGGGTCTTCCGGCCGGGCGATCCGGCGCGGACCGGCGCGGCGCCAACGCGCGCGTCGCCACGGGGAGTCGAGCCACGTACTCGCGAATCTGCGCGAGGCAGTCGGCATCGTCCGTGGCCCGGTAGTGGGCGACCGCGCTCACGGCTGTATGCGTCACGGCCCCGCCGAGAAACTCGCCGTCCACCGTCTGTCCGGTGGCGCCCTTCACGAGATTCGGTCCGCCGAGGCCCATGAAGGACGTGCCCTCGACCATGTAGATGACGTCGGAGAGCGCCGGGAGATAGGCCCCCCCTGCGACGCACGGGCCCATCACCGCCGAGATCTGCGGCACGTGGAGGTACCGCCGCATGATCGAGTTGTAGTAGAAGATGCGGGCCGCGCCGTACTGGCCCGGGAACACACCGCCCTGATAGGGCAGATTCACGCCGGCGGAGTCCACGAGGTAGATGATGGGGATGCGCTGGCGCATGGCCACTTCCTGCGCCCGCAGGATCTTCTTGATGGTCTCCGGCCACCACGATCCTGCCTTCACCGTGGCGTCGTTCGCCACGATGACCACCTCGCGGCCACTCACCTCCGCGACGCCCGTGATCACGCCCGCGCCGGGCGCCTGACCGTCGTATTGGTCGTAGGCCACCAGCAACCCGATCTCGAACCAGGGAGCATCCGGATCGCGCAGCGCCGCGACGCGCTCGCGCGCGGTCTGCTTAGCCTGATCGTGCTGCTTGTGGATCTTGGCGGCGCCGCCCCCCTGTTCGAGGCGCGCCACCAACTCACGGTAGGCGGCGGTGAGCTCGTGCAGGCGGCTGAGACGAGGCGCGGAACCCGCGGCGGTCACGACCGCCGCCGTTCGACGGTCGCCGTGATGTAGTCCACGATCTCCGTGGTGGGCGTGCCCGGACCGAAGAGCCTCGCGACCCCCTCCGCCTCGAGCGAGGACACGTCTTCCTGCGGGATGATGCCGCCACCGAGCAGCACCACCTCGTCGCGACCCGCCGTCACCAGCAGGCGTTTCACCCGCGGGAACAGGGTCATGTGGGCGCCGGACAGGATGGACAGGCCCACCACGTCCACGTCTTCCTGGATGGCCGCGGTCGCGATCATTTCGGGCGTCTGGTGCAGGCCG
>CAYWNR010000400.1:1622-3817 GCA_964459705.1 uncultured Gemmatimonadaceae bacterium
CCGGTGTAGATGACTTCCATTCCCGCGTCTCGAAGCGCCGCGGCGACGACCTTCGCGCCGCGGTCGTGTCCGTCGAGCCCGGGTTTCGCGACCAGCACCCTGATCGGTCGCTTGCGCTCGGAGCTACTCATGGCGCGTTCAACCTATGGTTCACGTTGGTTCGCAACAAGCCGGGTCACCCGACCCGGAACCGCAAGAGACAGGCGAGACCGTCCACGTGCTGGCGCACCTCCGCATCCTCCACCACGTCCACCCGCGCCCCCTGTCGCAGCGCTTCTTCGATGGCTTCGTCCACGACGTCCGGCACCGGCGTCGCCGGGCCGTCCCCCACGCACACGTCGTCCGTCACGCCGAGCCGCCCACTGCCGTCGCATCGGAACCCAGGCCGGTCGGCCTGCCCGTCCACGAGGAGCGTGTGCACCTGACCGCGCGACAGCGCCTCGAGCGTGGCGGTCATGCCGTTGAGCGCCCACCCGGTCCCCATGCCGTCCCGCAACTCCTTGAGGTGGCGCCGCTCCCACTCCCGCTCCGTGGTCTGGCGGACGTCGAGCACCGCCTCGAGCAGATCGCTCTCGGTCACGGTCTTCGGGTTCAGCCGGACCCCGCCGATCATCGCGTCGGAAACATACGGGTGCAGATGCGGCTCCACCGCGCCCACATCCGCTTTCGCGCCGGCCAGCACCACTCCGCGCACGGGACGCTCGCGCGTGATGTCGAACAGGCGCTGCGCGATCTGCGCGTAGTGGCGCTGCTTCTCTTCGCGGATCCGCTGATTGAAGTTGTGCTCGCCCGGCGCCGACGCCCGACTGGCGGCCCCGCCACCCCGCCCCTCGCGCGGTCCGTGAAAGTGGGTGGAGCGCGTCGTGTCGGCGGCGGCGAGATCCGGCAGCTCCGCCACGCCGCGCGCCGTCACCTCGAAGAAGCGCGCGTTCGTGCGGTCGTACACCGCGCACACCACCCGGCCGAACTCGTCGTCCAAGGCGGCCAGCTCCCGGACGAGCGGTGAGTGGTCCACCACCAGGCGGGACCGAAACACCATCGGCAGCGGGAGCGCTTCGAACAAGCCCAGGGGCTCGCACGCGAACAACGCGATGCCCCGCCCCGCGGGCAACTGCCCCGGATGCGACAGATAGTCCCGAATCCGCTCGACGTCGCGCTCGACCTGCGCGTGCGCCGTGCGATCCAGTCCTCGCGCCTCCAGTCCCTGCAACAACTGGCGCGCTCGGTTCTTGACCTTGATCAGGTATTTCCCGCGACCGCGGTCGCGGGGTTCCAGTTTCAGGTAGCAGGACACGACCCAGTGCGGAGTCGTCCCCATATCCGTCAGCCGACCGATCAGGGAGGCGACCGTGGTCGCGCCGGTCTCCGGTCGCGATCCCCCCGTCCGCCGCCCCGCCGCCCCGCGCCTAGAAGAAGACCGGTTCGCGGTAGGCACCATATACCTCCTCGAGTGCATGGCGAATCTCAAACAGCGTGCAGTAGGCCCGCGCGCAGTCCAGCATGGCCGGGATCACGTTGGTATCGCGCTCTCCGGCCGCCTTCAACTCGGCCAGGCAGCGCTCCACCTGGCCCGTGTCGCGACGGGCGCGCAGCTCGACCAGCCGCCGACGTTGGGTCTCGTCCACCGACGCCCCGATCTTGAGGATCTCGGGCTCCGGCTCGTGTTCGTTCGTGAACGCGTTGACGCCGACCAGCACCCGCCGGCGCTGTTCGACCTCATGCTGGAACCGGCGTGCGCTCTGCGCGATTTGCCGCTGGAACCAGCCCAGCTCGATGCCCCGTACCACGCCGCCCAGCTCGCGGATCTCGACGAAGAGCGCCTCGGCCTCTTGCTCCATCCGATCCGTCAGCCCCTCGACGAAGTACGACCCGCCCATCGGATCGATGACGTTCGCGACCCCGGTCTCGTGCGCGAGAACCTGTTGGGTGCGCAACGCCAGCCGCGCCGATTCCTCGGTCGGGAGGGCGTACGTCTCGTCGAGCGCGTTGGTGTGCAGCGACTGCGCCCCCGCCAGCACCGCCGCCATCGCCTGATAGGCGACGCGGACCACGTTGTTCATCGGCTGCGGGGCCATCAGCGAGACGCCGGCGGTCTGGCAATGGAACCGCATCATCCACGACCGCGGGGTCTTCGCCCCGTACCGCTCCCGCATGTGGCGCGCCCAGATCCGGCGCGCCGCCCGCATCTTCGCGAT
>CAYWNR010000401.1:0-3813 GCA_964459705.1 uncultured Gemmatimonadaceae bacterium
GGAGCGTCCGGTGGATCTTCCAGTCGATCGTCTGGCCGAGGCTGGCCTCGCGATACACGCCGTGGATGCGCAGGGCGGATGACAAACGATCGGCCTTGGGGACCTCGGGGAACTCGGACTTCCTCGCGATCATCATGATGATGACGATCGCGAGGATGGCGGCTCCCAGCGATGTCTGCACGACGTCGGTGGGCAGGGCGAGGCCGATCATGGCGCCGACGATGGCGCAGGTGGAGGCGATGAGGGCCACGGGAATGGCGAGTCGGAGACTGGCCAGGTTCATCTTGAGAAAACCGGGGCCGGCGGCGAGGGCGCCCGTCAGCGCCACCAGCAGGCCGCATCCGCGGACGAAGTCGAGATGAAAGGGAAAGAACCCGCTCACGATCGGGACGTACAGGACGCCGCCACCCACGCCGCCGAGCGCGGCCAGAATACCCATCACGAACGTGAGGCCCAGCAGGACGAGCGGCCAGGCCCACCAGGGCGTCGTCGCGCCCGACGCCAGCTCGACGCCGCTCGCGGGCTCCTGCGCCAGGGACGGCGAGCCCAGCAGGACGAGCCCCAACCCGGCCGCCACCGGTACCACCCATAGCCATTGGCGCCACGATCCACCCAGTTGGCCTGTTGGGATGCCCACGCCCTTTCCTCCCTGCACGTTCCCCGTGATGCGCATCTACGGATACGGATCGAACCACTGAACCTTGAGGCGCATCTCCCGCACTCCCTTCACGGACCGGGCGATTTGCGCGATACGGTCTCCTGTCTCACCGGACGAGAGCAACGGCGCGCTCCCGGAGATCTCGACCACGCCGCTCGCGGCCTCGACTTCGAGCGGCAAGCCACGGGTATCCGGCGCGGTGACCAACGCCAGCTTCACGCGACACGCGAGTCGGAAGTTCTCCAGCGCCGTCTTGACGTCGTTGGTGAGGGTGAACTCCGGCTGGTGCACGGCTTTGGTGACCACCGCGCACGCGGCCGGAATGGAGCCGTTCGTCAGGTTGATCACCACGTCGTAGAGCGCCGGATCTTCGATGTGCTCGCCGTGCATCATCTTCACCCAGCGCGCGCGCGCCGCGTCCACGTCCCGGATATGCCGCTTGGCGGCATCCCGTGCCATCCCCTCGGTCTCCATCAGCACGCGAACGCGCAGCTCGACCGGAGCGATGAGCCGCGTGCGCAGCACCGCCGGGAGTCCCCGAAGGAGGAACTGACCAGCGAGGCCGTGGTAGACCAGGTTGCCCGCCACGACGTGCTCGGCGAGCGCCGCCTGCACGGCGACCACGTAGACCCTTCGGAGCGCCCCCTGACGATCCCACAGCTTCGGCGCGCGCTCGAACTGGCGCGTCAGGTCTTGCTCCGATACACCGAGATCGGCAGCCGTCACCTGGAGGATCTCGCGTCCGAGGATCGGATAGCCCAGGTGCTCCGCCAGGCACTCGGCCAGCGCTTGACCACCACTCTTCGTCCCGCGGCAGATGCTGATGATCGCCATGCGTCATCGACCTCCGCGGAAACCACGGCCGCCGTTCGGGACCACGCACCGGGACCTCATCGGCGTACCGCGACGATCGCGTCCAACCGCTGCCGACACGTGGCGGCGAAGGCCACGAGTTGGGCCCGCACTGCGTCGGTCACCTCGTAGTGGGGTTGCTGGGCCATCTCCGTGACCATCACGCACGCCGTATCGAGGGAGATGGCCCGCAAGTTGATGGTCAGGTCATAGAGCAACGTGTCGCCGACTTCCGCGCCGTACATCGCGCGCACCCAGCGCCGGCGTTGGCGGTCGACCTTTCGGATGTAGCGCTCTGCCGCTTCCTGACTGGTGTGGGGGTGGTGACCGACAAGCGACTGGATCCGGAGGGCCATGGGAGCGATGAGCCGGACCCGTAGTACCCCGGGGAGTCCGCGCAACAGCAGTTGGCCGGCGAGGCCGTGGTAGACCAGCGTCCCAGTGACGCACTGTCCCGCAAGCGCCGCCTGCACGGCGACCACATAGATGTGACGCTCCTTCGTCACGGTGTCCCACGGACCGGGCGGCGTCTGGAGCTTCCCGCGCACGGTCTCCTCGGAGGCGCCGAGCGACTCGGCGGCCTGCTGGAGCACCTCGCGTCCCACGCACGGACAGTGCAGGCGCTCGGCGAGGCACTCGGCGACGGCGCGTCCGCCGCTCATGGTGCCCCGGGAAATCGTGATGATCGGCATGGTGGGTGCTCAGCCGACGACCGGACTCGCGTGCCGAGCCGAGCAATGACGAACCGCCGCCGCTACGACGGCGGGTGCCCAACGCGCGGTACCACACGCGTGCAGGTGGGTGTACGACGCCAGCACGTTCCGCCGGCACAGGCCGTCCCGCCGTCCATCGAAGCCATGGCCGCGGTGCACACGGAACGCGAACGTCACGTCCGCCGCATCGAGCGTTTCCAAATACGTGTAGTGGAACTCGTGTCCGCGCAGGGACTCGCCGACCGCGAAGAACGGGTTGGGCTCCAGGGCCTCGAGCTCGACGTAGCCGTGTCCCTGCGGCTTCTGCCCGAACCCGAACACGGCTGGAAGCGCGCCCGCCATGGGATAACTGTGGCCGTCCATCTCGAGCCGATCGCCGAGGAAGACGGCGCCGCCGCACTCCGCGTAGACGGGAAGGCCGGCGTCGATCGCGTGTCGCACCGACGCGCGGAACGTCTGATTGTCGGCGATAGCGGCGGCCGCGGTCTCCGGAAAGCCACCGCCGATGTATAGCGCATCGACGTCGGGAAGGGCCGCATCCTCGAGGGGCGAGATCTCGACGAGTTGGGCACCCTCGCGCACCAGCGCTTCGAGGTTGTCCGGATAGTAGAACTGGAAGGCGGCATCTTGGAACACGCCCACGCGTACCAAGGCGGCGCTTGCGGTCGCTGGCGCCGGCGCCCCTGCCTGGAACGCCGGGGCCCGATGGGCGAGTGCCCAGATGGCGTCCACGTCCAGATGGGCTTCCGCAATGCGCGCCGCGCCGGCCACCGCGTCGTGCAGCTGGGCGTGCTCCTGGGGAGGGACGAGGCCGAGGTGCCGTTCCGGAAACGGGTGGCGCGCGAGGTTGGGAAGCGCGCCGAGCACAGGGATCTGACACGTTTGCTCGACGGCCTCGCGCAGCACCGATTCGTGCCGTCTACCCGCGACATGATTGAGAATGACGCCGCGGATAGGTACCGCGGGGTCGAGTCGCTGGCATCCCAGGACGAGTGCCGCCACGGTGCGGGTGGCTTTGGTGCAGTCCACGGCCAAGACGACGGGCGCGTGCAGCAACTTGGCCAGCTCGGCCGTGCTGTAGCTCCCGACGGCGTCCGCGCCGTCGAACAGCCCGCGGTTCCCCTCGATCACGGTCGTGTCGACGCCGGCGGCCGCGGCGGCGAAGGACTGGACGATGCTCCCCGGGGTCATGAGGAACAGGTCCAGGTTCCGGCACGGCGTCCCAGCGGCGCGCGACAGCCACGCGGCGTCGATGTAGTCCGGGCCCTTCTTGCAGGCCGCGACTTTCCGGCCACGCCGCCGCCACGCTGCCAGCAGCCCGACGGAGACGAGCGTCTTCCCGCCGCCTCCGGAGAGCCCCGCGATCAGCACGCGCGGCGCGGTCACGCCGCTACGCCATTTCGATGAAGCCACACGGACAGATCTCCTTGCACTTGGCGCACCCGGTGCAATTCTGGAGCTTGAACGTGTAGAGCACCCCCCTCTGCATCGGTTTGTCGACAGCCTGGTCCTGGCAGTACATCCAGCACTTCTCACAGTCGAAGCAGTAGCCGCAGCTCATGCAACGGCGAGATTCGGCGATCGCTTGGT
>CAYWNR010000402.1:0-3801 GCA_964459705.1 uncultured Gemmatimonadaceae bacterium
CTGATCAGCGGGGCGGTGGTGTCGACCGCGCTCACGCTGGTCGCCATCCCCCTCCTCTACCACGAGTTGAAGCGATGAAGGTACTCCTGATCTTCGTAGACTCGGACCATGCCGACGACGTCGAGCGCATTCTCGACGAGAGCAAGGTCCCCGGCTACAGCGCGTTTCCCACGGTGCTCGGCAAAGGAACCACGGGCTTGAAGCTCGGCAACCGCGCGTTCCCCGGCA
Organism: uncultured Gemmatimonadaceae bacterium; assembly: GCA_964459705.1. GTDB lineage: Bacteria > Gemmatimonadota > Gemmatimonadetes > Gemmatimonadales > GWC2-71-9 > JAOTWJ01. The sequence goes on from CAYWNR010000402.1 coordinate 229, forward strand.
CCAGCACGCTCTTCTTCGTTGCCCTCCCGGACGGTCGGTGCGAGGGCCTGTGCGAGCGCCTCAAGGCCCTGCAAGCCCAACGCGGGCCCGAAGAAGGACTGAAGGCCTATTCCCTGGACACGATGGAGGTTCTGTGAAGATGCACTACATCATCCGCGGCATTGCGGGCACGTTCGTACTCGCGTCGGTCGCCCTCGGCCACCTGGTGAGCCCCTACTGGTTCCTGTTCACCGCGTTCGTGGGACTCAATCTGCTGCAATCGAGCTTCACGAAGTGGTGCTTCATGGAAGACCTGTTGCGTAAGGTGGGCGTTGGGAAATCGTGAGACGTGGGACGTGAGACGTGAGGCGACCGCTCAACGGGCGGCTCGTCTCACGACTCACGACTCACGGCGCCATCCCGTCCCTCGTCAATCGACGGCGCGACCTCGGGTTGGGGAACGCCGGCAGGCTGGGCCGTTCGCCAGTAGACCGCAAGTGTAGGGGTCCGGCGCACTTGGGGCCGCCGAGCCGGCCCTTGTCCCCCGGGGCGATGGAACGTACTTTGCAGGACAAAGTACTCTAACGTGTTGCCCTGGAGTGTCCCTGTGACCGTCCCGACGCACGACGAGCGCGAGCAGGCAAAGGCGGACCTCGAATACATCCGGCGAACGATGGAGTCGGCGTCGAGCTTCACGGCGGTGGCCGGGTCCGGACTCGTTGGCGTGGGCGTCGTGGGGCTCGTGGCCTCCGGATTAGCCGCGCGCAACGGCGACGCGGCCGACCTCCGTGTCTGGCTCCCCGCCGCGGCGGTCGCCATCGCCATTGCCGGCGTGGCGACCGCCGCCAAGGCCCGACGGTTGGCGGTCCCGCTGTGGTCGGGCGCCTTCCGGAAGCTCGTCTGGGTGATGGCTCCGGTGCTGCTCGTCGGCGCGGTGCTCACGCTCGCGCTTGCGCGGCACGGGGCCGACGCCCTCACTCCCGGCACGTGGCTCGCGCTCTACGGCGCGGGCGTGACGGGAGGCGGGACTATCTCGATTCGCGCCATTCGCGGCATGGGGGTTGCGGTCTCGCTCCTCGGAGCGGTGGCGCTGCTGCAACCGTCGTGGGGCGCTCCCCTGCTGGCGGTCGGATTCGGGGGGCTACACCTGGTGTTTGGCCTGCTCCTGATCGCGCGTCATGGCGGGTAGCAGCGGCGTGGCCGCGGAAGAGCTGGACCGGCTCATTCACGAGCGGATCCGGCTTGGCATCGTGTCGGCGCTCGCCGCGAACGACACGCTGTCATTCGCGGATTTGCGCGACGTGCTGGGCACCACGGACGGCAACTTGAGTGTGCACGCTCGGAAGCTCGAAGAGGCCGGGTACGTGCGCGTGACCAAAGGGTTCGAGGACCGCAAACCACGGACCGAGTACAGCCTGACAGCCAAAGGACGACGGGCGTTGGAGAGCTACCTCGCACACATGGAACAGATCTTGAGCGCGGCGCGCGAAGCGCTGGAGCGATCATGAGCGGCCTGCACGTAGCGATCATCATGGACGGGAACGGCCGGTGGGCGCGCCAACGCGGCCGGCCGCGCTGGCGGGGACACGTTGCCGGCGTGGAGAGCGTGCGCGACGTCGTGCGCGCCAGTCCGGATCTCGGCATCACGACCCTCACGCTCTACGCGTTCTCGTCGGACAACTGGAAGCGGCCGAGCGCCGAGGTAGGACGGCTGTTCTGGCTGCTGCGCGACTATTGCGCGCGCGAGCAGAAGGAGCTGCTCCAGAACGGTGTGCACGTCACGCACGTCGGCCGGCGCGACCGGCTGCCGCGGACAGCGCGGGCGGCGATGGAGCGGTTGGAGCAGGCTTCGGCACGGTGCACGCGGTTGCACCTCCGGCTCGCCATCGACTACAGCGCGCAGTGGATGGTGGCGGAGGCCGCCCGGCGCCTGGCGGAAGAGGTCGGGGCGGGTCAGCGGCGGCCGGACGAGGTGACGCGCGACGCGATGGAGCTGGCACTCACCAACGGCGTCCCGCCGGTGGACCTGTTGATTCGTACGGCCGGCGAGCAACGCCTGTCGGACTTCCTGTTGTGGGAGAGCGCGTACGCGGAACTGGTCTTCACGCCCACGCCGTGGCCGGACTTCCGGCGCGCCGACCTGGCGGCCGGCGTGCACGAGTACGGACGGCGGGTGCGGAAGTTCGGTGGATTGGTCGTAATGCCGACGGTGACAACTCCCATTGCCCAGGTGGCCGCGGGCTAGCCTCGCCTCCACACGGCGCACGCGCGAGCACGCGGCGCAACCGCGGCGGGGCCGGCCGTCGTCCCGACCGGGACCCTGACGAATCCTCCGCGCAAGCCCTTGCGTTGGGGTTACAAGATCCCATGTCTGCTCCTTCCACGACGTCGGAGTTCGTCGCCCTCCAACGGGCGGTGGCCGGCCGCTACTCACTCGACCGCGAGCTCGGGCGCGGCGGTATGGGCGTCGTGTACCTGGCGCGCGACGTGGCGCTCGACCGGCTGGTCGCCATCAAGCTGTTACCGCCAGCGCTCGCGGACGTGCCCGCCCTCCGCACCCGGTTTCTGCAAGAGGCCCGCACCGCCGCCGGCCTCTCGCATCCCAACATCGTTCCGATCCACGCCGTCGAGGAGCACGGCGATCTCGTGTTCTTCGTGATGAGCTACGTGGACGGTGAGACGCTCGGCGCGCGGGTCCGCCGAGCCGGGCCGTTGCCGCCCGACGAGGCCGTCCGCGTGCTCCAGCAGATCGCGTGGGCCCTGGGACACGCGCACGCCCGCGGGGTCATTCACCGCGACGTGAAGCCGGACAACGTGCTGCTCGAGCGGGGGACGGGACGCGCGCTCGTGACGGATTTCGGCATCGCGCGCGCGGCGGACGCGGTGGACACGCCGCGGTCGGGGGTGACGGGCACGCCGCAGTACATGAGCCCCGAGCAGGCGCGCGGCGAAACGGTGGACGGCCGGAGCGATCTCTACTCGCTCGGCGCCACCGCGTTCTTCGCGACGACCGGGCGCCTGCCGTTCGAGGGCACGTCGGTGGCCGGCCTGCTCGCTCAGCACGCGGGTAGTCCGGCCCCATCGGTGCGATCGCTCGCTCCGCGCGTACCCTTGGCGCTCGCCGCGGCCGTGAATCGCTGTTTGGAAAAGGACCCCGCGACGCGATTTCCCTCCGCCGAAGCGTTGGCGGGCGCCCTGGATGCCGCGCGCGGCATGCAGGCCGACGTGCCAGCGCCGGTGCGCGCGTTTCTCAAGGAGGCCGATGCGGCGGCCGGCGAGATCGGCACCACCCTCACGGCAGCGGGCGCGTCGCTGACCGTGTTTCTCACGGCCTTCGGCGCCAATGACATCGCCGCCATCGTCTTCGTGCCGGCGACGCTCCTGCTCGCGAGCATGGGCGGCGTACGGCTCGCGCAAACGATGGCGGCGGCGCGGGACTTGGCGCGACAGGGCTACGACTACGGCGCCGTGCGACCGGTGGCGGCGCTAGAAGAGCGTGCCCAGGCGGTCGAAGCCGCGATGTCCCCGGAGCAGCGCCGGCGCGCGCGGCGCGAAGCCGCGCTGTTCGGGACGGTGGGCGCCGTGAAGACCGCG
>CAYWNR010000403.1:0-3781 GCA_964459705.1 uncultured Gemmatimonadaceae bacterium
TCGAAAACTCGATTGTGCTCGGCTCGGATCCCGGACCGACGTTCCGGGAAGGCGCGTTCACCCTCGTATTGGGACTGGTGGGACCGGACCACGAGACGGCCAACCTCCTCCGCGAGACCCTCGGCGCCGCCCTACACCACGTGATCGGGGTCTTTGACCAGACACCGCCTTCCCGCTTCATGCTGACCATCCTCTACACGGATCAGGACGACGGTGAATCGTTCGAGACCAGCGCCGCCATTGCCACGGCCACGGTTCCGCGTGCCGACAATCGCCAGCTCTGGGGTAATGACCTGGCCCACGAGCTTTACCACATTTGGATCGGCGGCAAGCTCCACGGAGCGGACCCGAGCTTCGAATGGTTCGATGAAGGCTTCACGGACTATTACGCGGATCTGGCCCTCGTGCAGGGCGGACTGATCAGTCACGAGAGTTTCCTGGTGAAGATGGAGAAGGTGATGGGACGTTACGGCTACTTCGTGTGGTCCCCGCTGTTCCAGGCCAAATCGCTGGCAGCCGCCAGCGCCAACAAGGGTCGGAATCGATTCGGCGTGTACGACGGCGGTTGGGCGGCGGCGTTCTGTCTGGACGTGATGATCCAACAACACACCGGCGGTCGCCGCACCCTCGATGACTTCATGCGAACACTCTACGATCGCTTCGCGCTCACCGCGCGGGCGTTCACGCTCGACGACCTCTCGAAGACGGCGAGCGACGTGGCAGGCGCGGACCTGCGCGCGTTTTTCCACGATCACGTCACGGAACCCGCGCCGCTGCCGCTCGAGCAGTGCTTGGCCGGCGCGGGACTGGAAGGTGCATTTCAGCAATACGCAGCCGAGTTGTGGCTGTCGCCCGACCCACACGCCACGCCTGAGGCTACGGCGGTGCTGGCGCGCATCATGAGCCGGGGGACGAGACCGTAGCCGACCTGGAGGCTGCCGCCCGCCTTTTGCGGATCGGTATCAGACCGTCATACTCGGTTTGCTGCGGCGTCACGTCGTGGGTGAGCTATCGCGGCGGCGGCGCAGGGGGCGCGGGCGCGGGCGCGCACTCGTCGGCGTGACGCCCCGGGGGTGCGGCGTTCGATCGAACGTTCTCGTCCGGCCCGCGGTAGGCTGGCGTCTACCCCACTGGGCATACGGGCTCATTTCAGAAAGACACCCGCCAGTTCCACGGCCTCGCCTTCGCCCCACCGCGCGAACGCATTCGACGCCATGGCCACGACGAGTTGCTCATCCGGATAGACGAGCAGAAAAGCCTGACCGCCATTGGATGAGCCACCGTGGTGGAAGTAGCGACGTCCGGCCGAATCGCTGCTGACTCGCCATCCGATCCCCACGGACGTGGACTCCCCCGAAGGAAGACGCTGTGGTGTCAGCATGGTCCGCAGCGACTCCGCATCGAGCAACCCCGGTGCGAGGATCGATCGTCCGAACCGGGCCAGATCGCTCGTGGACGACAGATACCCACCGCTCGGCCAGCGCCCGCTCAGATCGTCTGCGGGCGCCTCGGCAACGGTGTCGCCCGAGAGCATGTACAGGCGAGCGCGATCGGGAATGGCTCGGCCGTTGACGTCGGGCACCGTCGCGTGGAGCGAGAGCGGCTCCAGGACATGGCGCCGCAAGGCGTCCGGAAAGGGCAAGCCCGTGACCCGTTCGATCACGATGCCGAGCAGGTTGTAGCCGTAGCTGGAGTAACTGTACCGGGTGCCCGGCGGGGCGACGAGGGAATCGTTGACGAAGACGCCGATCGCCTCCACCAGGGAATCGTAGTGCGTGGTGGAGAAGAATTCATTGCCGCGATAGTGTCGTACGCCGCCGAGATGGCCGGCGAGCTGCCGCAGGGTCGCCGCTCCGAGCGCCGGCGGCACGGTCACGTACCGCGACAGCGGGTCGTCGAGATCGAGGCGACCGGTTTGCGCCAGGCGCATCAGGACCGTGGCCGTCAGCAGCTTGGACACGCTCCCGATCCGGAACCGGGTGTTGCTCGTCGCCGGGGTCCGCGCGGTGACATCCGCGAAGCCCACGCCGTGGTCGAACACCACCCGCCTCCCGATACTCACCGTCACCGCAAGCCCCGGTAGCCGCTGCGCGGAGGCCAGCGAGTCGATGAATCGCGCCGCGCGGTCGCGCTGCGCGGCGGTAGCGGAGTCCGATGTTCGGATGATTTCGGGATAACAGGTGGCGGCGCCCTGCGAGGCCGCGCCCACGGCGAGGCCGAGCACAATAGTTGACAAAGTTACGTTGCGCATAAGAATAGTGTCATATAAATTGCTCGCCATGTCAACCTCGCTCGGTTTGCCGGCCGGCATCACGGCCCAGCTCCGACAGGCGCCGACGACCGACTTCGTCTATTCCAGTCTCTCGTTCCTGAGGGATCGGCTGGGCGACGCCATCCCCGGCACCTGGTTCGTCGCCGCCCTCGGGGCCATCGGGGTGGATTCCCAGACCGTCCGGCAGACGTTGTTTCGCATGGCGCGGTCCGGCGTCCTGGTGGCGCGTCGCGCGGGACGCGTGAACTGGTACCGACCGACCACCACCACGTCGGCGGTCCTCGCCGCGGGCGGCGCTCGCACCATGGAACAAGTGGACGATGCGTGGGATGGGCGGTGGACTCTCGTTGTCTTGCGACTCGAGCGCGGCGACCGTGAGCCGCGCGAGCGTTTACGGGACCTGCTGCTGGTCCACGGATTCGGGAATCTCCGATCCGGGGTGTACGTCCATCCCCGCGATCGCGCCCAACCCATCCTCGAGGCTGCGGACGCCCTCGGTGTGGGCCGCCGCGTGGCTGTGTTCCGCGGGGCGCGGGACGGCCTGCCGTCGGACGCGGATCTCGTACGGGAGCTGTGGGACCTTCCGGCGGTGGAGAACCGCTACCGGCGCTTCGTTCGGCGATACGAGCCGGTCGTAGCGGCGCCCGCCGACACGTGGTCGCCCCGCCAGGCGTTCGCGCTGCGCTTTGCCTACATGTTCGAGTTGTTCCGGATCACCTGGGACGATCCTTCGCTCCCGGCTCGGTTCCTGCCGCCCGACTGGGCGGGGCGACGGGCCCGGGCCCTCGGCCAGTCGCTGCGCTCGATCCTCCGTCCGCGAGCGCTACGTTTTGCCGAGGAGGTGGCTCGCGACGTCGCGTGGAGCTCGCGTGAGGGCGCCCAACCCGCGGCGCGCGGAGCCGCGCCGTGACCACCGACTGATCGTCTTCCCGGCGGGAAGGGCGGCTTCTCAAGGGTTGGCCGCAGTCGCCTGACGCGATCCCCGTCTCTGCACGGCCTCCACGATGGCCTCGACCGCGGGCCGCGGAGTCGCGGCGTTTCACACCCGCGGCCCGAGAGGCCTGGACACACCGATCACGCGGTCACATGAGCCGCAGCGCGGAACGATCGTCGGCAGGCAGGGAACCATTTCCGCAGCCTTTTGACCCCCTGCAGGCCGCGGCCCGGAACGCAGCGGGCGTGCACCCGACGTGCGCCTTGAAGACCCGGGTAAAGTGCGACTGGTCGCAGAACCCCAAGTCGTATGCCAGTTGCGAAAGCGGCACATCACCGGTCGCGAGCCGCCGCCGCGCCCGCTGAACGCGTAACCGGCGAACGTACTCGCCGATCGTACATCCCTTCGTGCGGCAGAACGCCCGCGAGAGGTGTTCCGGCGTAACCCGTGCCAATGCGGCGAGGGCGGCCAGGCTCACGTCCGACGTTGGGTCATGATGCAACTTCTCGAGCACGGGTGCAAGCAATCCCGACGCGCCATTCGCGGGCAGCTCTCCGGGCCGCGCGAGCAACCCG